>CAYWOZ010000128.1:3801-9764 GCA_964458675.1 uncultured Saprospiraceae bacterium | reverse complement strand
TTGGCCGTTTTTCAACTCATAGCTTGTCCTCGAACTTTGTCCACCGCCTTGATGTATTCCTTTGCACAACGGAAAGATATGGATGTAATAGATGAACCTTTTTACGCCAATTATTTGCAGCGGACTGGAAAAGATCATCCAGGTAAAGATGAAGTGCTAAAAACTCAAAGTGTAGACCTCAATGAACAGATTCAACTTTTTGAACAAGGCACTAAAGAACATATGTTTGTCAAAAACATTGCGCATCATTTATACAAATTAGACTTGAACTATCTACAAGAGTATAGAAATATACTCTACTTAAGGGATCCTAGAAGAATTCTTACTTCGATTGCAAAGATAATTCCTAATCCAACTATGCTTGATATCGGAATTGAGGTATTGTTCAAAGTAATGAACAGTTTATTGCGAGAAGGTAGATCATTCGTTGTGCTCAACTCTAGTGACTTGCTCGCAAAACCAATTGAGACTTTATATATCCTTTGTCATCATTTGAATATCCCATTTGATGAAGCTATGTTAAGTTGGCCCGCAGGCCCTAAGCCTTATGATGGTTCATGGGCAAAATACTGGTATAAATCACTGCACAAAACCACGGAGTTTGGACAAGAAAATATCAGCCAAGATCCACTACCACCACATTTAGAAGACCTCTGTGCAGAGGCTACTTTTTACTACAATCAAATCATTCCACACGCTTTAAAAATAGACTAATGCTACAAAAATCCGATCCTCGAAATTCCAACTTACTTGTCTATGTAAAAGACGAAATCGTACCTCGTGGAGAAGCTAAAGTGAGTGTTTTTGACTCTGTTGTTCAAGGCGGTGATGCTGTTTGGGAGGGACTCCGTCTTTATAAAAAAGGAATCTTTTGCTTAGATAGACACATGCAACGCTTAGTAGAATCTGCACATGCACTTTCTTTCGAAGGAGTGCCCAAAGTGGAAAGTATCAAGAAGGCATTATTCGATACTTTAAAAGCAAACAACATGCAAGATGAAGTCCATATTCGCTTGACCTTGACCCGTGGTGAAAAAATCACTTCTGGTATGGATCCTAGATTAAATCAATTTGGCTGTTGCCTGATTATAGTACCAGAGTATAAACCTCCCGTTTATGATAATGAAAATGGGATTTCCGTGATCACCAGCACTATTAGAAGAAATTCTCCTTTGTTCTTAGACTCCAAGATCCACCACAACAATCTATTGAATAATATACAAGCAAAGATCCAAGCCAATGTGGCTGGTGTTGATGCGGCATTGATGCTAGACAAGGACGGCTTTGCTGCTGAACTCAGTGGAACGAATATATTCACCATTAAAGATGGCACGGTGTACACCCCACATGCACATGCTTGTCTTCCCGGTATCACACGCGGCATTGTCTTGGAGATTTGCAAAACCAATAATATACCCTACATAGAGTGCAATTTATCCTTAACGGAATTGTACAACGCTGATGAATTCTTTTGTACCGGTACTATGGGAGAACTGACCCCGATCCACACTTTGGATGGTAGAAAAATCGGAGGTAACGCTTCAGGTAAGGCACTACTTCCTACTCTTATTCAGCACTTTGATGGATTGAGGAGCTCTTATTGTGAGATATTATAAATAGCATTGTAATAGCTAAGTAAAAACTAATCATAGCTGAAATATAGAATTTAGCCGATTTCGATAATCCAAGATTTTTGCGGACATTGCAAGACTAAATAATGCATCTATGACATTCGACTATAATGAGGTAGCTATTGATAAAATGATCACCCATATCGTGGGCAATTCTGATCGCAGTGAGGCTTTGATTTTCTCAGAAGGATACACGGAATACTCAGAAGTAGCTGAAGAGTATCTGATCAAATACTTACTCCAAAAGTTTAATGCGGAAGATTTGTACAGCTTTGATCCAGAGAAAGAATTCTCAGTCAACAAAGTATTCTTTATGGCTAAGAGTATTTTTGAAGACCCTAGTCAATTGGTGCACTACTCCAAAGAATTGGCCAATCTCTTATACGCCAATTCCAATCATCCAAAAATAAAAGAATCTAAATTTCACGTAGCCATATTCAACAATCTTGTACTAGAAGATGAAGTGGTATCTGGAATAGGCATGTTCAAATCTCAGCTAGAAACTCCATTCCTCCGCATGATGCAGACGGGCGGACAGGTAAAGATTACCACTGAGATGGGGCATAGTATCAATGGCTTGGATAAAGGAATACTTATCTTGAATACTGAGGAAGAGTATGGCTACAAATGCTTGTTGCTAGACGTCAAGAATCCAGCGATGGATACAAGATACTGGAAAGACAATTTCCTCAAAGTACATGCCCTCAATAATGAATTTCATCAAACGACAGAATTCATGAAAATTACCAAGGACTTCATTGCAGACAATATGAATGAGGAGTTTGGAATTAATCGTGCAGACCAAATAGATTTGCTTAATAAAAGTGCAAACTACTTCAAGGAACATGATCGATTTGAAAAGAGAGACTTTACAGAAGCCGTTTTTGTACAACCAGAAATGATCGACTCTTTTAACCAATATAATGACCAGCATAAGCAAAGAGGTACGGTAGAGGTAGCAGACTCCTTCCCTATCTCAAATCTAGCAGTCAAACAGCAATCCAAAATATTCAAGAGTGTTTTAAAACTTGATAAGAACTTTCATGTTTACATTCATGGTGATCGCAGCAAGATTGAAAGAGGAAAGGATGAATTAGGTAGAAAGTTCTACAAATTATTTTACGAAAGAGAAGATTAAAACATCATGGCAAAAACAATTATAATAGCAGCTATCGTTTTTATTACCCTAAGTCAATGTGGAGATGGATTATCAGGTGGCTCTCCTGTCAACAAAGTTGTCAAAGTCAATAAATCTAGTGCAAGTAAAAGCATTGCTGAATCCAATACTGAATCTGCAAGCACTATGAATGAAGACCAATTAGCGAAGGCTAAGGAGATTATTGCAAGTGTAACAGACAGAGCTATTACGGGAATTAATGCCAAAAAAGTATTCAAAACCAATTGTGCGAGCTGCCATGGCTTTACAGGTAATCTTGGAATCAATGGCTCGAAAGATTTAACCAAATCAACCATATCGCTTGAAGAATCAGTTGCACAAGTGTATCATGGGCGTGGATTGATGATTCCCTATAAAGATGTGCTTAGTGCGGAAGAATTAGTTGCAGTATCTAAGTATGCAGAAACTCTACGAAAGTAGTAGATTGAAAAACACCATTAATTTTTAGCCATCTTAAAGTAAATTACATCACCAGTATTCCTACCTGTATTTAAGATAAACCCTTACCGAGTAGAACCATCATCTACGTTTACGGCAACAGTATTGGGAGATCCTACCCCAAATTATGTTAAGGGAATATTAAAAAGATAGCATCAGGATTACTATTAGCGAAATTTGTCAACTTAAGAAATTCTTATTTGTCTTATATACAGAGAGCATAATTTTACCATTAATATGAATTAAATTATGAACAAGACATATTTAAAAAAGAGTCTAGGGTTAATTTTTATAGGGATGCTTATTGCCCTATTTATTCCGACAGATATCAATGCCCAAGCCTACAGAAAAGGAAAAAGTAGTTATAGTAAAAGCAAAAGAAGTTATTCCAATAGCAATAACAGCTACAGATATAATGGCTATAGCGGTAGGTCTAACCGAAGAAGCAAAGCAGTAAACCCTCGACGAAACTACAATACACGTTCTTATAGAAATCCAAGGTCTAGAAGAACCTCAAGAGGCTATAGAAATAATAATTACCGCAGGAACGATTACTGTTATTGAAAGAGCATCTACTAAAAATATAGAATCCCTTCATTCACATTTTGCTTACAAGCAAATGAGAGTGGAGGGATTTTAATTCTTAGCCAGCTTAAAATATATTACATCACTAGTATTCATATCCGCGTTCAAGATAAATCGCTGCCGAGTAGAACCATCATCAACGATTACGGCTACCGTATTGGGAGATACTTCTCCTAGATTGTGCGCGTATAATATGAGGTAGTTGGGCACTGCTTTGTCATCATCTAGAACGACATCTATTTTGTGCTGCTCATTTTTAAGCGTAAACTTTTCTAGGATATAGTTTCCATTATAGTTTAAAGAAATAATATCTCCATCATCCCTTTGATGATCATATACCGTGATGCTAATGGTCTTGCTAGTTACTTTTATCTCCTCTCCTTTCTTAACATTTCTGTTTTTTATCTTCTTAATCTTATTGTCCTCGTCCCATTTTAGTTCTACGGGCCCCCTGTTCTTTTGAGAAAAACTAACATTGTAGGTAGTGGCAACTTCTGTTTCCAACATTTCTTTATCAACTTTTACAAGATGAATTTTCCCTGGACTACAAGGTACATCACTGACATGGCCTACTCCTTTCCAGTCGCCCTTTAAGTGCATCTCACTGCCCAATCTATAAAAATCTAAGCGAGCCGTTTTCATACAACTCTCTATATGACGCATACTCCTATGGGTATTGATGTAGTTATTTATAGACTCGTCTTGGTAGCTCATCTGCGATCCATCCCAGCGGCCAGAAAATTCTTTTTCAAAAGACAGATAGCCTTGGCCGTTCGCAAACTTTGCACGGCAGACCATCAGTCCCTTGATTTTATTTCCTTTGTGTTCTATTTCTACATGTAGCTTCCCTGACATGTTCTGCAACTCTGGTTGCCCCCTCCAAGTAAGCTGTGTAATTTCTGCCTCCCACAGTCCAGACAAATTTACAGCTGCAGAGCCTTGCTCTTTGGCCAACTCTTTATCTGATTTCTCTGGAAAATTTATTTCTACTTGCCCATAGACTATTGTATTGACTGACATCATTATTCCAAAGACAATACAAAAAACTCTTGTAATATATTTATGGGCAATAATCATTTTAAAACTTTTTCTGAATAGCAAAGTGTATACTTCTATGGCGCAAACTCAAGCCTTCAAAATCCGCATCCCCTATATGATAGGCATCATTGAGAACGCTATCAAAGCTTCTAGAAAACAAAACACTCATAGCGAATCCACCTCTATTAAAACTAAGCGTACCCCCTAGAATATATCCAAAGTCACCCGTGTTAAACGGCTCTGTTTCACCATTCTGCGCTGGGAAATCTGAAAATGTTTCCTCAGTCGTATTTCCATTTTCATTATTCTCTAACCTACCTCCTACTTGCTGCGCATAGTACAAGCCAGCATTAAAATAAAGCCCTAATCCGATTGGCTTTATGCCTCCTATCAACTGACCGCGCAATTGATTGTGTGTATAAGTTTGATTGGCTAATGTCGTCGAGCGAGAGTACTTCTGATTATGATAGAGGACTTCTGGTTGTATATACAACTTACGATTGATATTGTATCTGAAGTACAAACCACCCTCCCAACTAAATTCTCTAGAGAACTCTCCAGCGGCTCTATTCACTACTGCACGGCTATTTCCAGCAGCTAACTTTACACCAAATCTTACTGATTGTTTTTTGCCGTTTATTGCATCTTCTAGAATATCAATTATCTTATCATCGTCATCATTGTTATTAGGTGGAGTCGGTGTAGGAGCTGGCTCGGAATTGGTAGGGGATTTTACTATCGGCGCCTTCATTGGCTTTACAACAAATACAGGCTCTATTCCTCCTTTTAAGCCATTCACATCCTCATACACTTTCCATATCGCGACCTTATCTTTTCCAGGCAAAACTTCTCCAACATCTCCTTTTAAGGTCTTAGCGTTTAAGGAAGTACCATTATCCATTTTGAAATCTAGTTGCACATCATAGGCGGTATTCGCTTGTCCAATCAGATCATAAGTGACTAATACATCCTTATCAGTAGTGGACACCCTTACGTTAGTCACGTCTTGCGCCATCCCTGTGAAGACAAAAAGTAAACAAATTAAACTTGCGTAAATAGACTTCATACTTTTCATAATTTTTCTTTTTGGTTAT
>CAYWOZ010000128.1:0-3701 GCA_964458675.1 uncultured Saprospiraceae bacterium | reverse complement strand
AATTAAACTTGCGTAAATAGACTTCATACTTTTCATAATTTTTCTTTTTGGTTATCAGATTATTGATGGTTCTGTAATTTTTCGAAAATCTTAAATCATGTTAAATGAGCATTCAATCAACATCACTAAAAAAAAAAACGCCACTAAAAGCATAATTTATGAGTAATGTTTGATTTAAAATTTAATTACCAGACCATTTTATATAAGGACGAAGCAAATATTTGTTTGGTTACATACCCCTCTTTTCTTAGGAAAATTTTAAGATTAAGACCCAATTGTGATACAAAGGTAAGCTTTAATATGAGATTTGGGGCCTCCGGTTTGCACCGTCGCTATGTTCCGTAGCTCCCTAACGGTCGGCCTTATGCCAATGCACCCTTCTGCGCACCAGGTCTGTCGCCTTTCGGCTCCACTACTGCACAGCGCTAGGCCAAAAGAAGATTAAATCCCTCGCCGAAATGGCCCAGAATCAATAGTAAAGTATGCGGGATTCATATCCTTTATGGAGTCCTTAACGGTCCCAATCATCACTTCAAATGGCTCTTTCAGCAAACTTTCTTTAGGATATTTATCATAAATAATAATCGCACTTTTATTGTCGGGTTTTAGAGAAGACAGAAGCAGGGATTCAAATGGTATAGACCAGATTAGCCAGTATTTATCCCATACCTCAAGATTCGTTTCTAGAATTAAATTTCTAGAGTTCGCGTTTTTAGCCATTGAAATTTGAGCCTCTAAATTTTCTGAACGTTCGGTATAGAATGATCTTACAGAAGATATTCTATGCAGTCCAAAGATTAAGAGTGATATTATTAAAGCAGATCTGAGATAAGCCAATTCCTTTTTATTCACTTCTATATATAACATTGGTGCCAAAAGAATCAATGACCATAAACCCAGATAGCCTTCTATCATAAATAGATAAGGCCTCTCCAAATAAGAACACAAATTACAGACAAAGAGAATCCAAACTGTGGACGCAAGTACCAAACTGGCCACTCCTAGATATTTCTTTTTATAAATCAGATACAACAGCATCAATGTGCAAACTACTAATGGAAAACTCCACTGCGTTTCTACATATCTCCAAAATATGTCCATCGTATATAAGTCAGCCGTCTTGCTGATAAAATCTAATCCAAAACCTGTCTTATGAAAACTTTCTACCACCTTTCCTTCATATGATCCTGAAGAAGTAGACATATATCTAATTAAAAAAAGTAGACTAGTATATCCCAACCATAAAAAGTGATTAAGGCTTTTCCAATTTTTCTGCATGCCATAATCAAATAAAATGACTACACCTAAAGGATAAAAAATAAGGGGATGCCCTAGATAGGCCAATGATATCAGTATCAAACCTATAATCAGATAGGTTCGTTTTCCAACTTCCAGTAAACGCGATCTATCAACAGTCAACCAAGCTAGCATCAATGCTGCAAAGGCCATCGAAAGATACACCTCCGATATGGCACTATAAAATTTGTACCTCGCTAATATCACCAAGCTTAGTACGAAATAGACACTAGCTAATTTATTCTTAAGAACATGACTTATGAATGCGAATACTGAATAGAGAAAAAGAATAGGCGCAACAGAAACAAACTTTAAAAAAGTAGGTAAGCTTACTCCAAACTTTAAAGCAAGAACTGGTATCCATTGCCACAAATAGTTAATCTTGCGATCATGCGGGATGTAGAAACTTTCCCTCCAAATCATCTTGTAGCTATACAAAGAATTATCAAAAACAATACTTCTTTCTTCCCAAAGCCAATAGGCCATGGCAAGGATGCTGAGCATACCTAAATGCCCAATAATGGTAAGTATTCGACTTTGAATTTTACTAGTTTGCATGAACTGAATTCATGCCTCAAGGTAAGGATTTTTAAGAATTGAAAAACAGAGTCTTACTCTTAGATAACTCCTTGGAATTAGGCATTTTGGACGATGATAACATGCCCATCAATCTCTGCTCTTTCTCCATCTCTCATCTTCTTTCTCTTTCTATACTCAACTTCACCATTTACTTTTACAAGTCCATCTTCAATGACGAGCTTGGCATGTCCTCCACTTTGGACTAGATTCATCAACTTTAGTAATTGATTGAGTTCGATATATTCTTCATCCGCTCTGAGGACAAATACTTTTTCTGACATAAATGAGAATATATAATTTTTATTTAAAATAATATTGCGAAGATACCATATAAAAAAGGAAATGAGAGTAAACTAGTGTTTACTCTCATTTCCTTTTTACACTTACAATACAAAGCGAACCTTAAGGCTCCGCTATATAAGCATCCAATATCTCTACCAAATTAGGCTTAGGCACCAAACCCTGAAATCGCTCTACAACCTTTCCCTTACTAACGAAGAGTATAGTTGGCATAGACTTAATCTTAAAATGCTGAACCAAACCTGGATTAGCATCTACATTAATCTTAGCTACTAAGGCTTTACCCTGATACTCTTCCGCCATTTCATCAATAAAAGGACCTAGTATTTTACAAGGGCCACACCAAGATGCAAAAAAATCTAATAACACTGGGGTTTCAGATTTCGCAACCAAGTCATTGAAATTTTCATCTGTGACATAAGTAGCTTGAAACTTTGGTTCTTTCTTTTTCCAGAACATCGAAATTATTTTTTATAAAATTAAGCAGCTTTTATTTTGATATTGCATTTCTTACATACGAAGTCATCACCATTCTTATCGAGTTTAATTCCATCTAAGTGTGTTTCGACAAATTTAGCAACAAAAGCCTTTTGACCTTCCACTTCTCTAATTTTGACAAACTCTTTTACCTCTCCATCATACTCCTGTTTCCCCCAACAATTAGGGCAAACTTGTGCTTCTAAAAGTGCCTTTTCGTCCAACTTCTTCTCTCCTTTTAATAAGGAAAGTACTTTATCAAATAAATTCATATCGCATTTTTTTGTTCATTAAGAATCTAGCTATTAAACAAAGTAATAGTCACAAAAGTTTTGCCAACATTTGTACATATATCACATAACTAATTCAAAATGAATCAATAAGGAAAGAATAAATCAAAGGAGAAATGTGTTAGGAGATCCAATTCAAGTCAGAAAAATAGCAAATCAAAAACTATAACATAGATATGTCTATCTCTTGTACTCCGTCGAGATGCTCTTATTAATATTTTCGATACTGAGCACTCCATCTTTTCGTTCGATATCAAAAGTGATATCCCATGGAATACATGAAGGTTCAACCAAAAACTCTATAAGCCCAGACACTACAAAGTCTTCTTTTGCCTCATAGTAGTATTCCTGACTAAAGCGTGTAGTAGTTCGCACAAATCTTACTTCCGTTTCAATTATTGTATCCATTTCCAAGGAAGAGGCAGGAAATTCAATCATTTTTGAAGATGCTCGTAGAATGGAATTTTCTTCAAGACTACATGTATAATTGAGATAAAATTCGTCTTGAGAAAATGGAAAAATAATATAAGCCCCCTTTTTTAAGTCCAACGTGGAAACCAACTCCAATTTACTCTTCTCCAATTGGCGAACTTGAAGATCAATCGAAAAATCTTCAGGCAAGTCTTTTGTTTCTTTTGTCAAGGAGAATAGATGTATCAATTCCTGGGCATGAGACGCCCTAGCACACCACAAAAAGAAAAACCCTAGTAAACAACATTTGATAACAGTACGCATTTGTATAGGAATCACCTTGGTAAG
>CAYWOZ010000127.1:0-9772 GCA_964458675.1 uncultured Saprospiraceae bacterium | reverse complement strand
TTCGCCAATTTAATTGATATGCAGTACCCTGTTGCGTTTATTACTTGAATCTAGGCTTTATAAATACACGTAAGAAAATGTTAAACTACAATACTCTAAACAACTGAAGGGTATGTATCTTTGTTATCTTATTTAGCCAATTAATACACATGTTACGCACAATTTTACTTTTTTCAATAGCCTTAATATTCACTATTGGTCCCATAAAAGGCCAAAATCAAAGCTCTGAAGATAAAGAACTTATCAATGGAGTAACGCTTTGCATGCATAGCTTTGATTATTCATATGACTACTCACCCATGGTCACCGAAATCTCAGAATTAGGAGCTAAGTGGATTCAAGTAAATATCAAATTCTACCAAGAAAATATATACTCCTCAAGAATCAAATCTGGTGAAGGCTATGATGATTATTGGAATCAATTTGAACATATTATTGCTAAAGCAAAGGAAGAAGGCTTAAAGGTGACCATACTACCTATTGTGCTTTTAGCAAATCCTCAAGGGACGAATTGGAGAGGTTTGATAGAGCCCTATGATTTAGACAAATGGTTTCGCTATTATGAGAAGATGATTCTCAAAGTGGCTCAAATTGGAGAAAAACATAATGTAGAAATGCTTACTGTTGGCTCAGAGTTGGTCAATTTACAACGATACACAAGTCATTGGAATAATGTAATTAAAGAAATAAGAAGCACCTTTTCTGGGAAGCTAAACTATGCTGCCAACTGGGACGCATATGAGACTATTGGCTTTTTAGACAAGCTCGACTATTTGGGTTTATCGGGATATTTTGACTTGACTACAAGCACCGATCCTAGCAGTTGGTCTCTTAGATATAGCTGGGGTGGTATTCAAAAGCAAATATTTGCCTTTCAAAAATCCAGCAATATTCCTATTATTTTCACAGAATTGGGCTATACTTCTCAAGATGGCACAAATATGCACCCTTGGAATTACTATGCTACTGACGTTGTCGACCTAGAAGAGCAAGAAGCTTGCTATCAGGCATTTATAGACGTTTGGGGGGATGAAGAAGACTTCCATGGTGTGTTTTTCTACGATTGGTATGGGGAAGGAGGATCTGCAGATACCGGATATACCTTCAAAAACAAGCCAGCTGAGCAAATTGTGAAGTCATGGTTTGAACAAATCAATCGATAAGACCTTATTATAATTGCCAAGAACTTATAAAAAGTCTGTTTTTGCGCTATTTTTGCGCTAATATAATTTTGAAATAACTAAATTAATTTAAAAATGAAGAACGTATTACTTACACTCTGTTTAGCACTAAGTTGCTTTATAGTAGCTGATGCTCAAATCAAAACTCCTGCACCAAGTCAAAACTGCAAAATTGAGCAGTCACTGGGCCTTACTACTGTTTCTTTAGACTACTCTAGACCAAATGTAAAAGATAGAGAATTATTCGTAGACGTAGAAGCTTGGGATCAGATGTGGAGAACTGGAGCGAATGGCTCTACTAAGATTACCTTTGGATCAGATGCTTCTATCGGTGGTCAGAAAGTAAAAAAAGGTACTTACTCTATCTACTCTATTCCAAACAAAACTTCTTGGACTGTAATGTTGAACACCAATACTTCTTGGGGAGGAAATGTGGCTAAATATGATACCGCGACAGAAGTAGCTCGTTTTACTACTCCTACTCAAGATTCACCATTTTTCTTTGAGACATTAACATTTGATTTTGCAGAAATCACAAATGACGGCGCATCTCTTAACTTGATGTGGGGTGATTACATGATTGAAATGCCTATCTCTCTTGGAACGGATGAGGTTGTAATGGCTTCTATAGACCAAGCAATGGCTGGTGTATCAAAAGCAGAATACTATGCAGCTGGTAACTACTACTTTGCTAACGGAAAAGACATGAACAAAGCACTTGAATATGTTCAAAAAGCAAATGAGACGGATCCTAAGTTTTGGCAATTATATAAGGAAGCTGAAATATTAGCTGCTATGGGTAAGTACAAAGATGCTTTGATGGTTTCTCAAAAGTCTATGGACATGGCTAAAGAGGCTGACTACAAGCCGTACATCAAAAGAAACGAAGATTTCATTAAGAAGTACGCTGCAAAAGGTAAGATGTAATCAAACCTTTTAGGTACAAACATAAAAAAGTCCATGCGCACAGCGCATGGACTTTTTTTATGTCCTCTGAGGAAATTACTTTCCTACACAAAATCACTATCCTCTTCAATATTCTTTGGTAAATTCTTATTCGCCCATTTCAAAAATTTATTGCTCAACTGTGTATAGGTTTCAGTAAACCCACAATTCACACAGACATGTCGATCTAATTTAGCAAACTTCGTTGACCAACCTCCATAGGCCATTTTATGTGAATTCGAACTCTTACCTGTGACTACCACTATCTTTTTTGAATTGCACTTGGGACATACTTTACTTACTTTCATATTCTTAAATTTAAAAGAGAGGTTGTATTAGTCTCTTTGTTCATTACACATTGCGATTTCACGAAATAGAGAAGAGTTTGCGACAAGTATTCTGTCTATTCAGCTTGTTTCAAGTAGTCTTTTAATTTTCTATCAAGGCAGTAGACAATTCACGCCAAAGAATATTTTCTTCATTTTTTAAGCACTCTTCAATTTTCACTCTAAAATTATCAATCAATGACTTCGCTTTGTCTAATTCTTGTTTGAATGAAACTAATTCAAATTGATAAAGTATTTGTGAGTTATCATTCTTTGGGATTTCAATTGTTTCGTCATGGTAATCTGTAATTTGAATAAATCCACTCCTAATTCTTCCATGTAACCAAGGTCTTCCAATCCATATCTCTTCCCAATTTTCAGGGCTATCCTTTAGAAAGTTTGACCATTTATAGAAGTGCGAAATCTTACCAGTCCCAACCGAATGACTAAACATCAAATTCTTATCAATATCTAAAACTAAACCACCATCAAACGAAAATACTTTGTCTGAGTCCAAACCTTCTTCAATATAATCAATCAGTTCAATTTTAATTATCCCTTCTAAATCTGTAGCACTTAATTCTGTAATTTTTATAGAATTTTTTAGAGAATTCTTTTCGCATATCCCATGACTTTTTAATAGTCTATTCTTGAACTGACTATAGTTCTCCCCATTAATAATTTCAATGTCCTTTTCGTGAATCCAAGGATTTAATTCAATTACAGGTTCTATTTTATTGAGTTTATTCAATTTATCTGATTGATGATTACAAAAGTATAAAATCAATAAAGACTACAAAACTTAGACCCCCCTTTTTGCATAAGGGATAGGAATCATGCCACATTTTCGTGGCAGTCCGATGGCTTGCGGGATGCATGGAGCGAGGACCAAAATGAACATGGAGTGATGGAAAGCCCGACCCCAATTGCGTAGGCTGGTGGATTAGCCTAAGGGGTTATGCCCAAATAATAATACTACGCGTCAAACTGCAATTTAGCCAGTGAATTATATACCCCTTCTTCCATTCGAGTCAATTCATCATGCGTACCTTGTTCAATAATTCTACCTTTATCTACCACATAAATCTGATCCGCATCTCGGATCGTAGCTAGTCTATGCGCAATAATTAAAGAGGTTCTTCCTTCCATTAAATTGTTCAAGGCATCTTGTACCACCTGCTCTGACTCCGCATCAAGAGCCGAGGTAGCCTCATCCAATAAAAGTATTGCCGGATTACGAAGGATAGCACGCGCAATAGCAACCCGTTGTTTTTGACCGCCACTCAATTTCACACCACGCTCTCCTACTTTCGTATCTAGGCCTTCTGGAAACTCACTTATAAATTCCCAACTATTGGATTGCTTCGCCGCTTCGATGAGCTCAGCTTCTGTGGCATCTGGTTTACCGTAAAGAAGATTCTCTCGGATACTGCCTCCAAATAACAAAACTTCTTGAGGAACCAATCCAAGGTTAAATCTGTAAAATTCAATTGGGTAGTCATAAATACTCTTTCCATCGACTAAGATGTCTCCTTTTTGAATGCCATAAAATCTTTGAAGCAATTGTAAAATAGTACTCTTTCCTGCTCCACTTGGGCCTACAAGAGCCACCTTTTTTCCTGCTTCTATTTTGAGATTTAAGCCTTTTAATACTTCTATGTCTGTTCTGGTAGGATAGTGAAAATGTACATCCCTATATTCCACAGCTCCATATAGTTTAAGGTGCTTAGATTTATCATCTAAAGCATTTAGGGTAACTTCATTCTCAATTCTTAAAATCTCTCTTATCCTTTCAGTAGCTCCTAAGGCACCCAATATTTCAGTTAGAAAATTTCCAAGTCCAGCTATGGCAGCCCCAATGATAGCTGTAATCATAAAGAATGTAATCAAATCTCCAGCTAGCATTTCACCTTTTTGCAACAGTATCGCTCCACTCCAAATAATGTAGAATAAGGCGCCAAAAATCACAGTTACAATATAGACCGAAAACATGGCTCTTCCTCTTGCAAACTTCAAAGCAATTTTTAGAAGCTTTTCCAAAGCAACCGAATATCTTTTTGATTCAAAAGATTCATTCGTATAAGCCTTTACTGTTTGTACATTTTGTGTAGTTTCAGATACAATCACATTTGTATCCGCAAGGTCTTGTTGCCTTTGCTTTGACAATCTGCGAATATACTTTCCAAAGAAAAATCCACCAATAACTACAATAGGAAAAACGAGTAACATGATACCTACCAAATCCGGGGTTAGATAAATTAAGATGGCAATCCCCAAAACCAATATGATTACTTGTCTAGAAAATTCAGCCAAAGTTATGGAGAAGGTGTTGTGCAAGCGTTCTACATCCGAAGTTAATCGACTCACCAATTCTCCCATTCTGTTTTCTTCATAAAACTCAATAGGTAAGCAAATCAATTTATTATATAAATCTCTTCTCAGATCTCTAATGGAACGTTCACTAACGTGCGCAAACAAGACGACTCTAAAATAAGATACAAATCCTTGGGAAATTAACACTATCAGAAGAATCAAACCTACTCCATTCAAATCCAAGCCATACCGACCATTTCCTTGGGCGATATTGACCATCTCACCCGAAAGGGGTGGCATGAGCATAAAGACCATACTGGACAAAGCAAGCAAAATCATCCCTATTACAAATGCAAATGCATAGGGCTTCATATACCTGAATATCTCAAGCGACTCTCGAAAATTTTCTCGATTGAATTTTACTTTTGTATCCTTCTCCTCGTTTGAACTTGAAAAACCTCTGGCCATACCACAAAGTAAACGCTTCTATCCTTATTATCATTTATAAGTCTATCATTTGCGTGTAATATTTTCAGAAAAAACAAGCTTATCAAGCCTTCTTTCCTTTGCCAAATCCATGCGTAATTTGACCCAAAAAGGTGGTTGGAAACTCATCATCCCCTTTAAACCCAATCTCTATGAGGCCGCTTTCTTCAGGAATATAGTTTGTCTTAAATATATAATCCCATAAACTGAGACTGATTCCGTAGTTTACCCCATTGCGGCCATCAGGCAAGGTATAAGCATGATGATACAAATGCATCACAGGATTATTGAGAAAATACTTGAACCACCCCCACGTAATTTTGATATTACTATGATTAAGATGACCTATAGTAATGGCCATAAAGTGTATAATATAAGCTTGCTCTGGTTCAAAACCTCCTAGCACCATAACCCCAAAAGTCTTTAGTGGCTTATAGAAGATATTCTCCATCCAATGGTATCTTAAGTGAGCGGCAAAACCCATCTCTTTCACCGAGTGGTGTACTTTGTGAAATTTCCATAAGAACTCATATCTATGCAATAACACATGCGTGAACCATTGTACAAAATCTAATAATATAAAAAACACCAATAACTGTAAGGCCATTGGCCAAGCAGAAATATCTATCAGCGCAAGACTCTTCTCTCCTATTCCTAAATCAATAAAACCCAGTTCCATGATTTTATAGAATCCTGCTATGGCGACAGAAAAAATAAAAAAGTTAAAAAACATGTAGAAGCAATCCAACCAAAAATCTTTTCTAAAAGTGCCTTGATCTTTACGCCACGGAAAAGCTACTTCTAAACCCCAGATAACTAAAGAAATCAGGATGAGTCCCCAAAAATAATTTTGATACCAATCTACTCTAAATAAAATAGAGTCCCAAGTCCAAGAGAGATTCCCTAAAAAGGCATTGACAAAAGATTCAAGATATTTCATTTAAAGAAAGAATTAAGTATTCAAATATAAAACGGCAATTCTACAATAATGTTGACATTATTATACAGCTCGCCAAGGCTACTTTCGCAAGTTACTATATTTAGAAATACAATTGTGTGACTAAGGTTACAAATGCATCAAGTCGACAGTGGAATCCAACATTTGAGCACTAATTTAATTAACTTGACCGCTCAATAATTTTGATAACATTATGCAAGCACTACTAAATCCGTGGCCTTGGTATTTGAGTGGGCCCCTTATAGCCTTAACTATGTTTTTACTCATCTTTATGGGTAAGCGATTTGGAATGTCTTCCAATCTACGCACCATGTGTACTATGTGCGGAGCAGGCAAGCACGCTAGCTTTTTTGATTTCGACTGGAAGCAATCCAGTTGGAATTTAGTCTTTGTAGCGGGTACCATTACAGGAGGATTTTTGGCGGCACATTTTCTATCTTCGGATCTAGCAGTGGCCATTACACCAGAGGTCATTTCCGATTTACAGCAAAAAGGGTTTACCAGTGCGGGTACTGCATATGTCCCTACGGAATTGTTCGACACCAATGCATTGACAAATGTTGGGAGCCTTAGCATACTTATTATTGGTGGCTTCATGGTCGGATTTGGTGCTCGCTATGCTGGCGGCTGTACCTCAGGTCATGCCATTTCAGGACTGAGCAATCTTCAGCTTCCATCCCTTATTTCTGTCATCGGATTTTTTGCTGGTGGCTTGATTATGATTCACCTTTTCTTTCCTTTAATCTTTAGACAATGAAAAATATAAGCTACTTTTTTCTCGGACTATTTTTTGGCGTCATCATGTTCAAATCCGAAGCCGCTTCCTGGTTTCGTATCTACGAGATGTTTCAGTTCCAATCCTTCCACATGTATGGCATCATGGGCTCCGCATTATTTTTTGGCGTCACCGGCTTATTCCTAATTCGAAAGTTTGACATCAAAGCATTCGGTGGACAGTCCATAGAAATTCCAGACAAAGAAAAAGGATTTATGCGTTACATTTTTGGCGGACTTATTTTTGGTTTAGGTTGGGCACTTTCCGGAGTATGCCCAGGGCCCATTTTCACATTGGTTGGTGCAGGTTACTTACCGATATTGGTCGTCCTAGCCTCTGCCCTTTTCGGCACCTATGTTTACGGATTATTGAGAGATAAACTTCCACATTAAGTATTTCGATAAGGATGCTTTGGGCGTGCCCCTTTTGCTCAGCTCCAATGCCTGCCCGCAGGGTCGTGTCATCCGCTAGTAGTGCGCAGCCTAGCTCTGGGTTCAGCCAACTATCTGAGCAGTCTCTCCTCGTTCCTCGTCTAGCCTACACAGCTAGGGCTTTACACCAAAGCTAGACTACGCCCTATCGCTTCTACCACTCACGCGAAAAAAAAAGAGGTAATTATATACCAAGTACACCTTTGCCTAAAATTTATGCCTTCAATAAAAAAAGAATCTCAAATACTGTTGATTTGTTGAACTGTTGATTGAAAGATTATAATTGAGCCGTTTTTCAGAAGTAAGGATATTTTGGAGGAGGTTTTTATTTTTGAAATTCGGCAGTGCTAGTGCGACGACTTGCCGACATGCATGATTATCAACCAGTTGAGTAAAATGCAATGATCTCCAAAAGATTCATTTTTGTTTAACATTACTTTTTGGAGTGCGTACAACATAAATGCAATTTTATTTAAGGCCTAATCAATCATTTGTATACCACCATGCAAAATATAAGCCTAACAAAATCTAAATTTGTTCTAATTATTAAAAAATATGTTAGCTGACTTAATAAACTTAGAAAGGAGGGTACTTTAATCCTTTTGGCATCACTTATTTGAATTGTCAGCAGATTTATAAAACACTAACGCTTGAATCATAGTAAATTGTAAACAATTTTCAGTCAATAAGAAGGTATTCACCATTTGTCAAAAATCACCTATTAAAAAAATCACAATCCAATATTATGCTGAACAAAATTCTAATATTCTCTTCTATAGTATTCCTATTTATATCATTTCAATCTTGTGAAAAGGAAGAGCGAAATAATCTTACTTCTGATAAACTTCTTAAATCAAAACACGGCCCGGCAGATGAATTTTTTCGTCAAAGAATGGACCCTAATGGTAATTTATCTATTGAAGCTTATATAAAAGGATTAAAAGAGGCTAAATCAAAAAACTCATTGAACTCAAGGTCAATTACAGGATTTGATGATGAATGGACTGTACAAGGACCAGGAAACCTTGGTGGACGTATCAATACCATAGCCGTTAATCCGGACAATGAAAATATAATTTATACTGGTTTTTCACTTGGAGGAGCATTCAAAACCATTGATAAAGGAGAAAACTGGGAGCCCATTTTCGACAATCAATTATTTTCTGCTGTAGGGGACATTACCATAGATCCAAATGATTCAAATACTATATATTTAGGTACGGGAGATCCAAATATAGGTGCATTTCCCTCTGTAGGAGATGGCTTATACAGGAGTGAAGATGCAGGAGTTACATGGACAAATATCGGCCTTGTTGATCAACGAATCATCTCAAGAGTTATAGTTAATCCAAACAATTCTAATATAATCTTTGCAGCGACAATGGGACTCCCCTTCGAAGAAAATAACGAGCGAGGACTGTATCGGTCTATTGACCGCGGACAAACGTGGGAACAAGTTTTATTTATTGATGATTCTGCAGGTGTGATAGATCTTGTAATCAATCCACAAGACCCTAACATTATGTTTGCTGCTTCATGGGAACGTATAATAAATAATCGGCAGTCTTCTATTTTTGGAGAGAATTGCAATTTGTACAAAACCACTGATGGTGGTGATAATTGGACTGAATTGACAAATGGTCTACCTACAGGACCCTCAGTAGGTAGAATCGGGCTAGCTATATGCGAAAGCCAGCCAAATGTGGTCTATGCACAATATTCAAATGACAACGCCTTATTTGATGGTATTTATCGCTCTAATGATAATGGAAATAGCTGGTTTCAAATACCTACTTCTTCCTTAAATGCTTTTGGTGGCTTACCTTTAGGGGGCTTTGCATGGTTTTTTGGGCAAATTAGAGTAAGTCCAACTAATCCAGATGACCTCTATTTATTAGGAGTTGAACTTTGGAGAACACAAAATGCTGGACAGACTTGGGATCAAGTAGATTTTTCTACGGGTGACATTGTTGTACACCCAGATAAGCATGATTTAGTCTATCTTTCTGATCAATCCATTTTACTCGGTACTGATGGCGGGATGTATTTATCCAACAATAATAATCTAGTTTGGACTGATATGGAAAACATCCCTACAAGCCAATTCTATAGAGTAGGTTACAATCCTCATCAACCAAATACATACTATGGTGGTAGTCAGGATAATGGTACTTCAAGTGGAAATTCTCAAAACATTAACAATTGGAATCGAATTTTAGGTGGAGACGGATTTCAGCCTGCCTTTGATACTGAAAATCCTAATAGATATTTTGCAGAAGCCCAAACTGGGTTCATAAGAATGACCTTAGATGGTGGAACTGAATTTTTTAGTGCCACCTACGGAATTGATTTTAATG
>CAYWOZ010000126.1:0-9819 GCA_964458675.1 uncultured Saprospiraceae bacterium | reverse complement strand
GCCAATTTAATCGATATGCAGTACCCTGTTGCGTTTATTACTTGAATCTAGGCTTGTGTCATAATATCGTAGTATGTGGTTTAAACAATTAACAGGATTCGAAGAAGTATCTCCAGAAGATGTACGAGCCAACCTTAAGGTTGAAGGTGATACCTTTGTATCTAAGTCTAGTAACAAAAGGTTTACATTCGGAAAATTAGAAACTCCCACTTTACTTGAACTAAAAGAACAGAGCAATTCTTTAGAAGCATATAAAGACAAAATTCGTGTAAAGGAAGTAGTAGCTAATGTACAAGAATTACATCAGCAAATAGAAAATGAACATGCACTTTTTCAAGCAACATCTTAGTTTAATCTCCTTGAAATGGTAAGTCCGGATATAACGCCAGAATATGGAATAGATAGATATGAAAGTGATTACGCACAGGGGTCAGTCTGTGCAATTGCTTGTGGAGCGGGGACTATCTATAGAAATTATTTTATCAAATTAGGTAATCAAATTGGCCAAACTAGAAATAAACAAATTGATTGTTTAGATTTAATAGGAGAACATTTAGAGAATAAAAAAAATAAGTACTGGACGATGCAAAATGGTTACGCAATGTTCAATCAAGAGGGAATACTATCGCTAAGTAAAGAGATTGCTTCAATGAATACTGTGGAAAGAGAAGCAATGAAAAATAAACTAAAAACAGGCATACAATGGAATACTGAGGTTACTATATCTAAAACCAAACATAGAGTTTCACAAATCTATTGCTCTGCATTGCCCGTGAGGTATTGTAACGTGGAACCAATGTATTTTGAAAATTTTGCAAGAATAATTTTAGAGGCAACTTATGAATCAACACTTTTTGCGGCTTTGATAAATTTGGAAAAGAATAAGTCCGAAAAGGTATTTTTGACATTAGTAGGTGGTGGGGCATTTGGAAATGCAGAATACTGGATTTTGGAGTCGATACAACAAGCGATTAGAAAATTTAAAAATACACCCTTAGAAGTTCAAATTGTAAGCTATGGTCAATCAAATGAGAATTTAAAAAGAGTTATAGAAGAACTATAATTTGATGTACTAAATTAAAATTCAGTCTTTACAATAAACAAGAACACTAATCGAATATTCAACTTGTCGTCTAAGTAAGCAGCCCAAATGAACCCAGCCCCAGATATCTTAAACAAAATTAACGAACAAGTCCAAGATAAAGCAGGACGAGACTTACTTATAAAAATGGTAAAGGGCGTAAGCACAATGAATCTAAACGTTGGGAGCGACCAATTGATTAGAAGTATGCTTATGCTATCTAATTTTGAGCCAAAGCATTTTCAGCAAATCATTGATACAAAGTTTAATGATGATCCAAGAGACATTATTATGGAAGCCCATGCTAAATTTGAAGACATGAATTATGGGATAAAACCTTTTTCTTTTACCTAAAAAGAAAGCCCACATAACGCTTATCTGAAAACCCTTTTATTTTGTAGTTTCGCTGTTATTATAAAATAGATAAAATGAAAATAATCTCCTACAACGTAAACGGAATCAGAGCAGCCATCAAAAAAGGATTTGTAGATTGGATAGCAGAGAATGACTATGATCTAGTATGTGTCCAAGAGACCAAAGCCATGCGCGAACAAGTAGATCTCGAAGCGCTAGAAGAATTGGGCTATCAATCTTCTTGGCATTCTGCGCAGAAAAAAGGCTATAGTGGAGTCGCTACTTTCTATAAGAAAAAGCCAAACAAAGTAGTTGAGGGTTGCGGAATAGAACGATACGATATGGAGGGGCGAATTTTGCGCACTGACTTCGGAGCGCTGACTGTACTCAATTGTTATTTTCCATCTGGCACTACGGGGACGGTTCGCCAAGAAGTAAAGTTTGATTTTCTCAAAGACTTTATGGTCTATATAGAAGAACTCAAAAAAACGCGCAAGAAAATAATTGTAGTCGGCGACTACAATATAGCACATACTGAAATAGATATCCACAACCCCAAGACCAATAGAAAATCCTCTGGATTCCTACCCGAAGAACGGGAGTGGATGACGGAATGGTTTGCTTCTGGATTTACAGATGCTTTTCGTTCACAGGATGCAGAGAAAGTTGAGTACAGTTGGTGGTCCTACCGAGCGGGTGCTCGTGCGAATAATAAAGGTTGGCGTATCGATTATCAGTCCGTTACCAATAACCTAGCTTCCAAGATTCAAGAATGTTATCATCTGAATGATGTGGTACACTCGGACCATTGCCCGGTTTATTTGGAAATAAAGGTGTAGAACAGCAAGAGTCTTGAGCAAGAGCAAGAGAGAAAAGAGCAAGAGCAAAAACAGCAAGAGTGTTGAGCAAGAGCAGAAACAGCAATAGAGAAAAGTCGTCTGTAGGGGCGCAACGCCTTGCACCCGAACCAGATTTATTGTAAATAATCTAGTAAAAAACAAACCTAGCCCCGAGTACCTAAGTCCTTTTGAGCCTAGCGGCCAAGCATTTGATTATTCTCACGATACACCATGGCAGTCACTACTCGACCCACAGCCTTGAGTACCCGTTTATCAATCACGTCTATATTGTCATCGTGTGTATGATGGTGGTCACCAAAAGACTGACTCGTTTTCTCTGATAAGTTGATAATGTCTATCATAGGAAAGTTTCTATATTTCGTTACGAAATAATGATCGTCTGTAATACTCCCTCCTCTCACTGGAACGAAATAGTTGCCGAATCCCATCGTCTTCGCAAGATCCCAAACTTTATCTACTACAGCCTTTCCAGCAGGAGAGGAAACACTGTGCCCTTCAAAAGGAAATCTTGCCCCTTTGGCACCGACCATATCTAGTAGTATACCATAGTTGGCTTTGTAACCAGACTTGTGCGGATTTTTGCCCCAATGTTGGGAACCTAGGCACCAAGTTTCATTGCTATATTCGTTTTGACTGCCACTTTCACCATTGTCCTCTGCATCAAATAGGATAATATCTACACCTATGTCAATTCCATTCTCCCCTAATAATCTTGCTACTTCCAAAAGCACGCCTACTCCACTTCCCCCATCGTCCGCACCATCAATAGGTTTTTTCTGCATTTTGACATCATCGTCTTTTTCTGCAATATGTCTAGTATCCCAGTGGGCTGCGAGACATAATCTATCCTTGGCATTTGGATTGTATTGAGCGATGATGTTGGTGCCATTATACTTCTCTCCGTAGTACGCTTCAGCTGTAAAATTTTGTTCTATGACTTCTGCTTTGTAAGATATTAGTTTGTTGACCAACCAGTTTTTGCAGGCTTTATGCCCTGGACTATTGGGGACTCTGGTGCCAAAAGAAATTTGCTTTTCGATAAAAGCATAAGCAGAGTCTTGTTGAAATTTTGGAATTATTCTTTGGCCTTCAATGTTCTTTTTTACTGTTGGAGGCGCTAGTTCAGTATCTGTATTCTGTGGTGATTCATTATTGCACTGCCACATTGCTATAGTCAAAAAAACAAGAGCAACAATTCCATAGTCTTTCATTTGATTAAGTTTTGGTAGATTTTTAAAGTGCAGTTTTTATCCTACACAATGTTCAGTTAAAACCCTGACTGCTAATAGGGAGCTTAAAGGTCGAAATTTAATATCAATTATAATTATTGTTAATAATAAAATGTCGACATCTTCCAACTAATTAGAAGCCCTCCATCTGATAAGGCATAAACATTTGAGTTGAATTTTTTCGGATGAGAGATAGTAGAGCTTGTCAGCCATTTCAGGCTGGATGGTCAGCTATGCTGGCCAGTCCAAGCCTTAAAGCAGAGCTTTGTCGTCTTGCAGGCGCTGGACGGGAACGAACGTGGACTCTCGGATAGCTCGGTCTCCTTTGCGCGGTGCATTGCGTGTTGGAAGAAAAGGAGACAGCCCCAAAACAAAAACAGTAAGAGCAAAAAACAGCAAGAGTATTGAGCAAGAGCCTGTAGTGGCGCAACGCCTTGCGCCCGAACCAGAATCATTGTCAATAATCGAGTAAAGAACAAACCTAAAACCTAAGGCCTAGTCCCTAATATCTTACGAGTCTGGCGCGCAAGCAATTAATTCAGCGTTCCATTATTCTCGCGATACACCACTGCAGTTACCACTCGACCTACAGCCTTGAGTACGCGCTTATCGATTACGTCTATGTTGTCATCGTGTGTATGCCAGTGGTCTCCAAAAGACTGAGTTTGTTTTTCTGATAAATTGATAATATCTATCATCGGAAAACCACGATGCTTCATTACGAAATAGTGATCATCTGTAATAGTCTTGCCTCTCACGGGAACAAAGTAATTGCCAAAACCCATGGTCTTCGCAAGATTCCAAACCTTGTCCACCACGGCACCTCCTGCTGGAGTAGATGCGCTATGGCCTTCAATAGGGAATCGCGCACCTTCGGCGCCAACCATGTCAAGCAATATACCATAGCTTGCTTTGTAGCCTGGTTTGTGCGGATTTTTGCCCCAGTGTTGGGAACCTAAGCACCAAGTTTCATTGCTGCGTTCTTGTTGTTCTCTAGTAACCGCTTGGGTCCCGCTTTCGCCATTGTCTTCTGCATCAAATAGGATAATATCTACGCCCATGTCAATCCCGTTCTCTCCGAGTAGTCTTGCTACTTCCAATAGCACACCTACTCCACTTCCCCCATCATCTGCACCGTCAATTGGTTTTTTCTGCATTCCGGCATCTTTGTCTTGATCTCCAATGTGGCGTGTGTCCCAGTGGGCAGCCAGACACAATCTATCTTTTGCGCTGGGATTATATTGAGCGATTATATTGGTTCCTTGGTAGGTTTCGCCGTAGTAGGCCTGAGCGGTGAAGTCTTGCTCTATGACTTCTGCTTTGTATGATTTTAGTTTGTTGACCAACCATTCTTTACAAGCTTTGTGGCCAGGACTATTAGGGACTCTAGTGCCAAAAGAAACTTGCTTTGCAATAAATGCATAAGCAGAGTCGTGCTCAAACTTAGGAACACGTCTTTGGTTTTCAATGGCCTTTTTTATGGGTGGTGGTGCTAGTCCTGTATCTTTTTTCTGTGGTGGATCAGGATTGCATTGCCACAAGGCCGTAGCTAAACAAAGTAGTGCAAAAATTCTTATAGCAACAAATCCGTAGTTTTTCATGTATCGTTTTTTGTAAGTACTTGTAGACTCAATTAATTTTTACTCCAAGAGGTTCCGTCTTTTCCATCCTTGAGCTGTATCTCTAAGTCTGCTAAGGCGTCTCTTATTTTATCAGAGGTGCCCCAGTCTTTATTTTCTCTTGCAGATTTACGAATGTCGATAACCAACTGCATGACACCATCCATAGCGCCATTACCATTTGAGGCACCTTCTAGTTCATCACTTAAACCAAAAACAATATAAATAAAATCAGTAAAGGTTTGCTTCAGAATTCCAAGGGTACCTTCCGTAATATTGTCGAAAGATAAATGCCCCTCTTTGAGACCATTTACTTTAGGAACCAATTCAAACAAGCGAGCCATCGCCATAGGTGAATTGAAATCGTTGCTCATATCTTTATGTGTGTTGGCGATAAGCTCATTAATTTCTGTATCTAATTCGCCAGCGGTTCCTTTTCCTGGATGTGCAAAATTTTGTAGAATCTTATTGGCTTCCATCAGTCGACGATATCCTTTCTCTGCAGCAATCAGAGCCACATCAGTCAAATCAAGCGTGCTTCTATAATGAGACTGTAACATAAAGAAACGAATCACCATCGGACTGAAGCCCTTAGAAATGTTTGGATTGTCTCCCGTAAATAATTCTTCCGGTGTAATAGAATTACTGACGCCTGTTTCTGGATCGATGGACTTTGACATTTTCTTACCGTTCATCAATAACATGTTGGCGTGTAACCAGTAGTTAGCAGGTTGGCATCCACATGCGCCATAGTTTTGTGCAATTTCATTTTCATGATGCGGAAACTTTAGATCGTTTCCACCTCCGTGTATGTCGAATGTCTTTCCTAGATACTTTGTGCTCATGGCAGAACACTCTAGGTGCCAGCCAGGAAAGCCTTCCGACCAAGGAGAATTCCATCGCATGATATGGCTTTCATCTGCCTTTATCCAAATAGCAAAATCTGCAGGATTATTTTTTTCGTCTTGATTATTCAAGTCTCGTGTTTCGACCATGAGGTCCTCTAAAATACGACCTGAAAGTTGACCATAGACGTCTTTGTCTTTGGCAAACTTTATGGTATCGAAATACACAGATCCATTCTTCTCATAGCCATATCCATTGTCGAGGATGGCTTGTACCATTTCTATTTGCTCAATGATATGACCTGTAGCACGTGGCTCGATACTCGGTGCCTGGACGTTGAATATGCGCATCATGTCATGGAAGCCCAAGGTGTAGCGCTGCACTACTTCCATGGGTTCTAATTGCTCTAAACGCGCTTTTTTGGAAATCTTATCTTCTGCCCCTATATCTGCATCTCCTTCTAAGTGACCCACATCGGTGATGTTACGAACATATCTGACTCTATATCCAATATACTTTAGATAGCGATAAATCACATCAAAGCTTACGAAGGTTCGGCAATTGCCAAGGTGGACATCACTATATACGGTAGGTCCGCATACATACATGCCTACATAGCCATCTACAATAGGAGCAAAATTCTCCTTCTTGCCTTTCAAGGTATTGTATATTACCAAATCTTTATTCATGCCTGCAAAAGTAAAGTATTTATTAAACAAATGTAATGGGAATCAATGCTTCGGTAATTAAACGTTAAATCACTGATTAGAAAAATTTTTAAAAATAAGTCTTCCTTATTTAAAGTGTTAATAATCAAATTACTAGCATTTCGTGATTTAAGGTTTTTAAAAAATTACCGAATCATTCGATAATTTGGACTTCTAGTTGCTCGAAATACTAAAATGACCCTGTATGGGGTAATGATCTGAAAAATCGACCTTTGGACGTTTATAAGAGACGAAATTTACGTCTTCACTACCCAGTATATAGTCTATCCTCAATCCAGGTATATTACCTGCATAGGTGATGCCTAAACCATGGCCTTTTTTTATAAAGGCGTCTTTCATATTATAGGACATCTGCTTATACGTATAGGATAAAGGTGTATCGTTAAAATCTCCAACTACTATTGTAGGATGTGGAGAGGCAGCGATAAATTTACGTACCTCTATTGCCTGTACTGTTCTCTTGGCAGTTGCTCTTTTTATTTTACCGATTACGGATTTCATTCCGGTCCAAGTTTCTTTTTCTGCTAGATCAGGACTTTCTACCAAGTCATCGGTTTGGGAACTGACCTTATTTGATTGAAGGTGGACGTTAATCACACGGATGGTTTGATTATGAGCAATCACATCGATCCAAATAAGCCGATTGAATGTGTTGGGAAAATCAAGAATCCCCGAGTCTACTATTTCTAAATCGGAAAGAATAAAGAGCCCTCCTGCCTTCTTAGTTATATATTTATATCCAAGACTTGTTTTTATGTTTTTTTTAAAGGGGCACTCTTGTAGACAAAGAATGTCTGATTTAATTGTTTCTTTTAAAAGAGAATAAAAATTTTCTCTATGATTTTGTCTTTCTGATTTTTCCTTTGGGATAGTTAAGGTGTATCCACCTACATTGTAGCTCATTATAGAGATAGCATTCTCTTCGGAGGCAGGAAGAGATAGGTTTAGATAGGAGCCTATATGCTGTATGCCAAGTAGAATAGCTAACAAAGAAAGCAGCCACAACTTATTTTTGAATAAGGCCCAACCCAAGATGAAAATAAGATTGCAGAGGAGTAACCAGAGATAAGCAGTTGCAAAAAAAGAAAAAATCCAAGCTTTGGTTGGGTTGATATATGGCGCTAAATAGCTCATGATACTTGCTATGAAAAGCAAGATGTTTAGAACGATAAAAATTTTTTTAAGCGCTTTCACGACGATGGATTATACAAAAGTAGACTAGCTGGTTTATTTTTTGCTGGCGTCTGCTAGGAATTTCTTCTCAGAAGAGCTTAGACTATTATAACCTTTGAGTTTGATCTTATCCAGAATAGCATCCAGTTGATCTTGCTCTGACTCTTTTTCGTCACTGACCGCGTGTGCTCTTTGATTTCTTTTTAGCGTGGGGCGATCCGTATTCTTATAAGCGACCTTGAGTTTCTTTGGACCAAAAAAGGATTTTACTTTATCAAAGAAGTTATTTACTGGGACGGATAGATCTTTACCAGCATTTAAGCTAGTGATGAATAGGTAGCCCATCAAGACCCCACCGAGGTGTGATATATGTCCTCCTGTGTTGTCATCGGTAAAGGACAATGCAAAAACATCAAGAAGTATCAATGCAGCTGCAATCCACTTGAGTTTTACATCCCCTAAAAATAACAGTCTCATATTATACTCTGGAGCTACCATCGCAGAAGCCATCACTATGGCCAGGCCAGCAGCAGAAGCACCTATCATTTGACCTCCCAGAGATGTCATATACTGAGCGGCGATGAAGTACACTAATCCGCCCATCAATCCACCCATTAAATAAAGCGGCAATATCTTTTTATCCCCAATCATATCACCCAGGATGTTTCCAAACCAATAGAGATAGAGCATGTTAAACAAGATGTGAAGAAAACCCTCATGCACAAACATGTAAGTCACAGTAACCCAAATGTGCGTGGCAGTAAAGATTGGATTACTGGAGATAGCCAACCATGAAAAAAAGGCTTGGTAATAAGGCTCTGCCGCTGCTTGGCCTCCTGTGAAAATGACAATGAGCAACCATACAAGCTTTATAGCTATAAACACAGCGACATTAACTATCACCAAACGGGTAACCATATTACCCATTTGAACTTGATACTTTGCGTCTTTCCACATGGAATCAAACATCTGTTCCTTTGCTTTTTAGTTTACTGCTATTATAATACTATAGTAACGTGCTTTTTTGCTCAGATGTTTACCTTTGCTAAGTGCTTTAAACCTTTATTTAAAGCGTCTCCAATCGAAGTATCCCCACATATTCATAAGCAAAAACCCGCCAAGTGCTCCACCAAGATGGGCAAAGTGGGCAATTCCTGTGGATGCACCTCCTATTCCACTGAAAAGATCAAAGAGTACATAAACTGCGATGAGATATTTTGCTTTTACAGGTATGGGAGGGAAAATCAACATCAGTTGAGTATTTGGATATAAAATGGCAAAACCAATAGCTACGCCCATAATAGCTCCAGATGCTCCTACTACGGATGCCGCATTGATATAGCCCAAAAATGCTAAAAGCATGTGTAAACCCATTGCTCCAAATCCACAAACTAGATAAAAAAGTAGAAATCTTTGTTTTCCTAAAGCCTGCTCAACCGGAGGGCCTAAAAAAAACAGCATCAGCATATTGAATATGATATGCATAATGTCTATATGACTATGCATAAACATATGAGTTACAATCTGAACGGGTTTGAAGTAGGATTCGCCAACTAAGTTTGAAATCCAAGGCATGTGTAAAACAGTATAGGATTCTCTTATCCATGATGGAAAAACCAGTACAAAAGCAACATACATGAGTACATTGATAATCATAAGGTGCTTTACTACGTCGGTTATTCTTCCCATATATTAATCTAATCTATTTTGTACGCCACACAATTTTATCATAAAACAACGAAAGCGCAAAATTATTCGACAGAATGAATAATTAGATAGAAAAATATGCTGAATTACTTTGGTCTTATCCTTGTGTAATACACAAAAAGAACATATTTTTGCCCCGCTTCTAAGCACCGCTTAAGAGTTGGCTTTGGTGCCTTAGCTCAGTTGGTAGAGCAATGGACTGAAAATCCATGTGTCCCTGGT
>CAYWOZ010000125.1:0-9833 GCA_964458675.1 uncultured Saprospiraceae bacterium | reverse complement strand
GAGATTTTTTAACGAAGATAGTGGGCAAAAGAAATAGCAGAAATGTCCCAAACCACTTTCTGTTGAGTATATCTACATTCTTTCAGAGATTTATAGAGGCACCCTAAAAGTATCCCATCCCTAAGTTCCTTCAATCGTCCTCGTCGTCTTCTTCAAAACTCTGAAGGCTGTCTCTGCCATCAAATTGCGTTTCTCATCCAAAGTAGGGTTTACTTCAGTGATTTCGAAGCAACATATTTTTTCATTCTTCAATAGGCTGAGAAGGATTTCCGTCGCTTCAAGTTCTGAAAAACCAACTTCTACTGGAGTACCTGTCCCATGCGAAACGTAATTGCAATCCATGCTGTCTACATCAAAAGAAATATAAATCATATCGCATTCGCTTAGGTATTCATTCGTCTGCTTTACTATTGTATCAATACCTTGAACCCGTATATCTGTAACGGAGAATTTTTTGATGTCATTTTTTTCTATCAAATAATCTTCTTCGGGCTCGGTATCTCGTACCCCCATAAAAACCAAATCACTATATTTAAGATTGGGAGATACGCCAGATATATTTTTCAAGGTCTCCCAATGCTTTGAAATATCTGCAGAAACATCATTTCTTTTTTTATCCAGATTGTCTTCGCCTAATGCCATCGCTAAGGGCATTCCATGCACGTTGCCAGAAGGAGAAGTATAGGGAGAGTGCAAGTCCGCGTGCGCATCCACCCAAATAACGCCCAAGCGTTTTTGTGGATTTGCTTTTTTAATTCCAGCGATAGTACCTGCCGCTGTAGAATGATCACCAGCTAATATTACAGGCACAACATCATCCTTCATCACCTCTCCGATAGCCTCTGTCAATCTACCAAATACTTTGGTTATGCCTTGGATATTTTTGGCAAAAGAAGGGACTGGATTCTCAAATAATATCTGATTTTCGTTTTTAACCACTATTGATTTATACTTCCCGAAATAACCACTACCCGCATTTAAGGAAGCAATTTTCATAGCATCAATCCCTAAACTTGCACCTCTAGTACCCGCTCCAATTTCCGAGTTAATTTCAATTAATTTAATTTTTTTCATTTTCAATCTTCTTTATGCTCAATGGAAAGTAGGCGCAAATATATGATTTTATTTCGCTTCATTATACTCAAAGGAACGTTAGTATACTCAATGGAAAGTGGTTTGGGACAATTTGAGCGACTTTGATTTTGATCAATATCGAGGCAAAAAATCGAGGCGATGCCTTCGCATCAGCGAGATTTTTTAACGAAGATAGTGGGCAAAAGAAATAGCAGAAATGTCCCAAACCAATTACTGTTGAGTATAACTAAGTGGAGTTATGTTTAGGTCAAAAATCTCAAACCATAGATTCACCCATACAACTCCACCTTAATCTGCTCTTTAGGATAGCCCATCTTGAGCAAAGCGGCTTCTGCCTCATCCACCATATCTTGCCAGCCACAAATCAAAAATTGAACATCCTCCCTGACTGCTCCATATAAAGAAGAATACACTGGATGCACATAACCCTTACGCCAATCTATAGCAGATTCATTCCCTGGTAACTCTTCCTCTCTCGACAAAGCTACAGAATAAGAAAACGAATCCTCTCGCGTAGCGAGATCTTCGAACTCTTTCAAATAAAGAACATCTTCCTTTTTGCGCGTTCCAAAAATAAGGTGGATTTTTTGGTGAGGAATATTATTAGCAAAAATATACTGTATCATGGAGCGAAAAGGAGCCACTCCAGTTCCTGTGCAAATCAAAACCAAATCTCTGTCAATAGGTTCACGCAAAGTAAATACGCCGGCTGGCTTCTTAAACGTAATACTACTCCCCTCTTTCACCGAATCAAAAAGATAAGTTGTCCCCAAACCTTCAGGTAGTCGGACAATGCAGAGTTCGAGAGGACTATTTTTGTGGGGTGCATTGGCAATGCTATATGAACGCCAGCGCTTCTGCCTTGTCTTATGGATAGGTAAATCTAGAGTCACAAATTGTCCAGGCCTAAAATCAGGCACTTCCCCTTCAATAGGTTGTAGCCAAAAGCGTCGAGTATTCGCCGTTTCATTTATTATTTTAACCACTTTGGATTCATTCCATTTCGGCATTTATAGAATCATTTTTTTGTAAGGTATTACAATTTCAAACCCCTTGCTTTGACAATATTTTTTTAGCGTTTCAAACTCACCTAGGTAAGTCAATAGCACAAAATCTCCGCCCCAGGCACCCAAAGATTTCGCAGCTCCATCTAAATCAGAAAAATACAAATCTTTCACCTTTGGCATTCCGATGATATTCGAAATGATACCTTCATGCTCTCGAATGCTTTCTTCAAAATCGCTCAGCTTCTTGGCGGCCAATATATTATCATTCAACTCTTCCACTTCCGCGACGGCATGTGGTTTTTTAGCTTCGTTATCTAAGGCACGATAGTTCTTAATTCCTTCTCTAGAATTTTGCTTTTTCCCGAGATATACAAAATATATATGCTCCGAAAAGGGAGGCTTAAAATCAACTTCTACATATTTAGGGGCCGCACTATTTCTTCGATATCGTACTGGCCCTTTCGCTCCTGCACAAGCAATATCATATCCTGAACCTCCAAAGGTATTATCTAATAAATCATAAGCATCCACTCCTGCCCAAGTAGCCATATTATATATCAAAGTCGAACTCGTGCCTAAGCCCCAAGCTCTGGAAAAATCAATTTGATGTGTAAATGAGAAATGGGTATCAACTGGAAAAACACTTTCGTTTTGCTCGACTATATATTCCAGAATGGATAGGAACCGTTCTGCTATCGCAGCATCAGAAGAAGACAAAACGGATAAATGATCCAAGTCAAATCTACCCTTGAACCAAATTTGACCAAAATCATTTAAACTCTCACACTCCGCTATGCGGCCTGCGCCACTTGTAGACACCACCTGCATACTTTGCCCATATTTACAAGGCAAGGCCAAAGCTGCTGCTCCATCTAAGACTAAGTACTCCGCTGTGAGCAACAATTTTCCGTGCGCATAAGCCGTATAGTTATCTTGCAAAAGTGAAATATTTTGAGTCAAATCTGAGAAGTAAAGATATTCCAAAAATAGGATATTTTGGATGAGATTTCCACTTTTTCGAAATTCAGTGATGCCTGTGCGACTACTTGTCGACGTGCCTTAGTATCAGCGAATTGAGAAAAATGCAAAAATCGCCAAAGGATTCATTTTTGGTTATCATAACTTTTCGGAGTGGGCTCATTACTTTGTAACTTGAACTCTAGATTTAGCAGAAGGATTCCCTCTTTGATTATCCAAAAACGAACGTACTCCCGAAAAGGAGACCACCCGTTCTTTGAAGTGCTCCACGGTTAATTCTGCTTCCTTCTCACTAGCTTCAAGGTGATTCAAAATATTGAGTAAGTGCATTTTCATATGCCCTTTTTGGATTCCTGTAGTAACCAAAGATTTTATTGCCGCAAAGTTTTGTGCTAGTCCCGTAGCAGCGACTACCATCATTAGTTCTTCAGCATTTGGATTGCCCAGCATATCTAGAGATCGCTTAGCCATCGGATGCAAATTAGTCAAGCCTCCGACCGTACCTATAGCAAGGGGCAACTCTAACCAAAAAGTAAACATATCATCCTTCACTTCACAGTAACTCAAGCTGCGATACTTACCTGTCCTACTCGCATAAGTATGACCGCAAGCTTCTATCGCCCGAAAGTCATTGCCTGTAGCCAAGACTACTGCATCTACTCCATTGTATATTCCTTTATTATGGGTCGTCGCACGATATGAATCGATGTGCGCTATATTCACTGCAGTTTCAAATCGCTTCGCTAAAGCCATTTTTTCAATGTCGCTCAAAGCAACATCCAAGTCAGCAATAGGACAAGAAACAGACGCACGCACTATACAGTCTGGTGTGAAATTAGACAGGATAGACATCACGATTTCTACTTGCTGATCCTTTGCATCAAATTCTTCGTTGGTGTTAATTCTTTCTTCCCATGCCTTAGACAAAGCCTCCAAAACTGAATTTATAAAATTCGCTCCCATCGAATCACAAGTCTCGAAGTAGGCTTTGATTTGAAAGTAGCCAGCTTGCTCCGCTGTAAAGTCAAGCAACTCTATATCTTTTACTCCTCCTCCTCTCTGTTTCATGCTTGCGGTCAGCTCCGCCACATCATTGAGCAATGCATTTTTTACTTTATCAAAAAAAGAATGTAATTTCTCCCCAGCTCCATTCCACACAAAATGTACTTGACCTATTTTCGTAGTCGATAAGACTTCCGCTTTAAAACCTCCTCTGGTCATCCAATACTTTGCTGCACTACTCGCTGCTGCCACCACCGAGCTCTCTTCTATTACCATTGGCACACAATAGGTTTTACCATTGATGACCATATTGGGAGCTACACCATAGGGCATAGGAAAGTTGGAAATAGTGTTCTCACTAAATCCATCCAGCACTTTTTGTTGCGCGGCATTTCCATGCCAGTAACTCGCCAGCTCTTTAGTAACCGCATCAGGGTCTTTGAAAAAATTCTCCACTATCCATTTGATTTTACCTCGTTTGGATAATTTCGAAAACCCAGATATTGTCTTTTCACCCATTGAAAAATGTGTATTCGTTAATTTGTGTATTCGTAATCGCGCTCCTATAATTGTACAGACGCATTGCAATGCGTCTCTTATTTGACGCGCAAGTATGCCTGAGCCAAAGCCAAGCCTTGTATTTGTGCTTCTGTGTAAGCCCTCAGTTCATCAATGCTCTCTACTGCGTACTTCAAAAACCCCGAAGCCTGTCCATATATCCCTGTTGCATTCAGTTTCGACATTAGATAATATCCATCAATAAAACTCTTAACGCCTCCTGATATGATATATTCTTTACAAACTACCGACTTACCGAGTGACTCATGCAAGTCATTTATATAGTCAACCATATCTTCAGCAGTATGACCCACCAATGCTAAATTACTAAATATTTCTTGCCGCATCGTATCGCCACGGTACAATTCCAATTTAGAGAAGTTTGTGCCCCCCATAGCTCCAAATTCTATCGCCGCCAAGGGCAGTTGCATCAACGCTTTTAGAGACTCTAGCCCCATGCCTTGGCCCACCTCTTTTACTATGATTTTATGAGAAACTTTATCAAGCAAATTGCGCACGGTGTCAATAGGACTTTGCGCAAACCTATCGCCTTCTGGCTGCAGCCACTCTTGCATAGGATTCACGTGTACCACCAAGCCATCCACTTCCAATTTCTCTAGCAGCTCGTCCAAAAGATGCAATTTATTTTCATGCAGCAGCTCCTCTATTTGCGCAACCCCCAAGTTTGCAAAAAACGGTACTTCGTAACCCATGTGTGGACGCATCTTGAAGTCATCCAAATAGGTATCATCCGTCAGAAGTTTTCGACAAGAACCGAGCCCCATGCCCAGACCATACTCCCCACATATCTTTGCAAGATTTGTATTGATTTGATTCGCTAGCTCTGTCCCTCCAGTCATAGAAGATACCCACAAAGGTGCCCGCATCGATTTGCCTAGAAAAGTAAACTCCTCCACAGCACCCTCCTTCGGATGCGCTGACATCAGGGGCTCATAATAGAACCGTTCATCCTTCAGATCCTTCACCACCTGCGAGCGAAACGCCATCTCTATATGATCCTGCTTCCGACTACTCGCCGTTGGGTCTTTATCGTATGCTTTATGTAGTTTCTTATCCTCCATTTCAGACGGTAAATTTACCATTTTTTTAAATTTTCGTAAGTAGTAATGAGAAACAGTATATCGAGGGGATTGTTTACCCTTTTTCAGGAAGTACGGAGGTATTTGGCAGTTTACAGAAGATTTGGGCGCTGCCAGCGCGCCTAGGCTAAACTTCCCGTCATTCGCTTGTATTCAGCAGGATATCTGGATATTCGAGATAGTCGTCGCTAGTATTCGCCTTCGGACTCATCCGTCGTGTCTCCTTCTCTCATTAACCAGCTATCCTACTTCATATCGCTACTACCGGGAGCGCGGAAAAGGGGTAAGAACTCAAAACTCGAATAGAATTAAAGTCAAACAATAATATATATCAGGCGACAATTAACAGAATCAACTTCGTCGTATTCGAAAAAGAGATAAATATTTTATACATTGTAAATATCAAAAACTAATCGAACTAACTTCTAGACTTAACCAATAACAAAATTAGACTCTAAGAAAGTTACTCATTAGTTACTAATAGTATTTATTAACTAATCATAAAACTTTTAACCGATGAATTTTAAATTCCCCCCCTCTTTTCAAAATCTTCCAATTCTGAGTACCAAAGAAATAATTTCAGTCTATTTGTAAGATTTAATATTCATAAATTAAATTTGCTTTTTTGTTTATTTTTTATTTTTTTTAATTCGACTAATTCGGTAGCTCAACTTAGTACTAGCACATCATTAGAATCAACTGGGATGTTCAATGGTGTTAATGCTGAGGCTACAGTTAGTATATCAGGAGCGGAGGTCTTAAACTTCCCTAATAACCCTAATATTGCTCCAAAAATAAACTTTAATACAGGTTGTGCTACCGAGGTAGAAATAGCCATTCAAGTTTGCAATGTCGAAGAAAGTGGAACTATTGATTTTAGCTTTAATGCACGTTGGTTTACGTTTGTGGAATCAGAAGATTTTACTTTTGTTGGTGGCCCATTAGGTCAAAACGATTTATTAACATTTACAGCTAATTTTGCCCCTACTTTTTTTGACCCTATCACTAATACATCTGAATGCGAAACTAAAACAATTACAATTGCTGTAATACCTGGTGTTTTTGATCAAATGCCAGATACTAATGGAGATTTAATGAATGCTAGTGTAAATTCATTATCAAATACAAATGTGGCTTTGGGTTTCCCTCCAATGGTAGTAACACAAGCAAATCCAGTTGAGGCAAATGGAACAACAACCATTTTGTCAGATATTGTTGGGTTCATTCAAAATCCTCCGTTTGGGATTATCACACAAGGGCGTTTTCCTGATGTAGATTCAGCCTGTGAAGGTGCAAACAGTGTTTCTTATGCTATTTCCGGAGAATTAGTGATTGATATTGATTATTGCTTTAATAATACCAAATTTTTCATGCAACCTGGATCTTCAATTAGGATTATAGATGAAAGTTTTTTAGTCATCAATAAGCGAGCTGGGGATGAACAAAATCCAGAATTCGCCCCCTGTGGTGCCATGTGGGAAGGAATAATCCTTGAAGATGGGGCATTAGCCATAAATGGAGCAATAATATCCGGAGCAGAATCAGCAGTCACCGTAATGCCAGATAGTAATAGTGTTTTGGTCACCAATAGCGATTTCGAAGATAATTTTATCGGAGTTCACTTTGCCGATACTGACAATTCTACTTCAACAAATGACGCAGAAGTTTTAGGCTTTTTCGGTAATACTTTTAGAGGCACTGGCGAATTGCCTCCGCTCTATCCTGGTCAGACCTTGCCGTTTTTCAACGCAAATGATTTACCCTATGCAGGAGTCTTAGCTGAAAATTATAGTGACTTACCTCTTTTTGGTACAAGGTTTCCTACTGATTTGACACCAACAAGGTATAGCAACATGAATCGAGGCATTCGTTTTATTAATACTTCATTGAATTCATCCTTTTCTGTTTTTGAAGATATATCGAACGTAGCCATAAGTGGGATTTCAAATGACGGCAGTGATGTTTTAAAGCACTTTGGATTAAATGATGACCCTTCTCTATCCAATAGTGAACAAGTAGATTTTTCAAGATGTCGCAATGCAATTGCCTTGACTAATATGAATGCGGAGATTGAAGACAGCCATTTTTTGGACATTCAAGGTAGAGGACTTCAATTTTTTAATTGCAAAGAAAAAACTGTTACCGTTAGGAAAAATCGTGTTAGTGTTGCAGGAAGAGGACAGAGCGTATTGTCTTTCTTTTCACATCCACTTGTTGGCAAAATCGAAAATAATTATTTTGTCCCTACTAACATTGATACTGGTACAGACATACTTTGTTTCGAAGGATTTAGCTCATCTAATACAAATATCCCAGGTAATCCAGGTAATTCTTGGCGAATAAATAGAAACAATTTTGACGGTTCACAAGGAGGTCGAACTGCTATTGAAGTTTTTGGTGGAACAGATTTTGAAATAAAAGAAAACACAATTACTAGATCTGGTTACATTAGTGGTATTAACAAATATGGAATCAGACTCACCAATAGTAGTTTTCCAGAACTAGATTGTAACGACATTTCAGTTAATGGCCCAAATCACGGTGAGGACATTGGCATCATGATTAAAGCAAGCATCGAAGGTGAATATGAATGCAATTATGTTGACAATTTTGTTAATAATATCCAATTCGAAAATGACAACTTAAGCAATCTATTTAGAGGAAACACAATGTCCAATGGTAATCAGGGATTGGTATTTAGTTCTACCGCTATCATTGGAAAACAAGGGCATAAAGGTAATTGTTGGGAAAACAATAGCACTTATGATTTATCACATGCAAGTCCAAATGCTGAATTTGTAAATGAATCCTTATTTACTATAAGATGTATAACCGACAGCAATGATAATGCATGTGGCTGCGATGCAAAAGTAGATGTCCAAACTATCTTTAATGTTACGGAGGAAGATTTATTATTTCCACAACCTTTTGGAAATACCGAATCTTGTGGTGGAGAAGACGATGATAACGATGATGATGATGATGAAATTGCATTTTGTTCACCAAAGAAATTTATACCTGGGACGCCTATTGAACCTACAGTGCTTAGTGATCGTTTAAATAGTGTTGTTTACACAAATGATAATGCAAATTCATTACACTGGATGAGTCAGTTCAATGTATTGAGAGCCATAGATGATGGTATGTTTACGGCTATTAATCAAGAAAATGAAATTATTAACTTAAGGTCTCAAAGTACTGAATTGGATAATCATTTGCTCTTTTGGAGCGACATATCTGCTAACAATGTAGGTGCAGAAGAAAATATTACGCTTACAGAAATATTCAGCAACATCCATCAAGTACGACTAGCCTTAGCTCAAAGCACTAATGAATCTGAGCAGACTGCTTTGCGAAGTCAATTAGATCAATTAAGATTGGAGTTCGAAAACCAAAAAGTAATAGGGGGCTCTATTTATCAAGCAAGCAGAGAAGCTTTAGAAAACATCTATTCTAGTTATACTTTTAATGAAAGCAGCAATGAGCTACATCTCCAATATATGGCATTTGTCTCTAATTTATACACAGAATATATGCTAAACAATAGCTTGGAATTAGACTCAAATCAGGAAGATTTATTACACACCGTAGGAACTACTTGTTTGGATATCGCAGGACCTGCCTCCAATATTGCGAAAGCCTTGTATTTTGTGGTAAGTGATGGGGTGGTATTGGAGACAGAAGACTGCGAAAGTGTAATAGGAGAGCGTTCTAGTTCCAAAGAAAATTTGAAAACGATGAAGATATATCCTAATCCAAGTACAGGAGTGATTAGCATTAACTTAAAGGAGAGTTCAAATGTTGACATCATCAATCAAATGGGCGTAGTATTGAGAAGCTATAAGTTGGACAGGGGAACACATTCCTTAGAATTGGATCTTCCATCAGGAGTGTATTTTGTCCGAGATGGAAAATCCTTTAATGAAAAATTACTGATAACGAAATAAATTGATAAGCTCTGCCTTTATTTAAAGGCAGAGCTTATTTTAAAACTAAATAATGAAAGCATATATTCTCATTTTATCCGTTATTTGTGCAAGCCTCACCTGCAGTGCCCAACAGCACGACTACAATTGGGTTTTTGGAATTTTCA
>CAYWOZ010000124.1:5967-9879 GCA_964458675.1 uncultured Saprospiraceae bacterium | reverse complement strand
CTTCCAGGGCTCATTTTCATTTAAAAATAAGTCTTGAAAATCTGCCAATATTTTCCTTTCGGATGATAACCTTAAAGATCTGAATCTTTGCCTACCGCCAATACGGAGACGTCATAAAATAGTGATGGGAAGGAAATAAAACTCCTCGAGTAGTTCAACACATTTAGGAATCCTATGACGTTAGCATATAGCAAGGAGTGAAACACAGTGAAGCACCTTGAGATTAGCGCGAATTTTGGAGCCCTGGAAGCTTGTCCGCCTTTTCGGCCGGGGGCGGCAGAACAAAGGATAGGGCGTAAGCCCTATTTACAGTTTTATTTTTGAGTCCTGTAAGGACGGCAGCACATTCTATACCTATTGAAATAAAACTCAACGCTGAAGAAAAAATTCAATAACAGAATACCCTACCCCTTCTCAATCCCCTCCACAAAACGCTTAAAAACTTGTTTGTGCTTCTCCAAATCCAAGTCGGCCGAAAGCGACGCTCTTACGATATAATCCTTATCCCCCTCTTTGGTAGTCCCTTGAGTCGAAGTAGCTGGAATCGTCCAATAGCACCCTTTTAACTGGCCATAACTGACGCAATATTTGCTTTCATTTGGGATTTCGGTAATCATCAAGTTGATTAACTTTAGATTTAAGGCTCTTTTATAGGCTTCCTTTTCTTCAGGAGTACTACCTATAGTAGGCAAGTCCATCGAGAAAACCGAAGGCGTAAATCCTCGCTGGGCTAAGTCTTCTGAAACGAAATTCATTTTTGCTTCAGGTAAAACGGAATTGATATAAGTCACGAAATCGCGTGTATTTTTATAGGCACCTGCTATTCTTTCCAACATGCTTGGCATCTGAGTTGCTAGCACTTCATATTGTAGATCTGTAGCCTCATTATCACAAAGCAACAAATGGGATTCTATCTTATCCATTAAATCATCTGTCTTTGTATTACCAACGCAATATCCTGCGGTAACTTTTCCGCCACTTGGGAATTTTGATCCACTAGAAAAGGAAATGGTGCGCACAGACGAAAGGATTTCTCCTTCTCCTAAGAACTGAACATTTGGACAGAAGGTTTGGTCTAAAATAAAAACGGGATCAATGGCAACACTTCCATTGCTGGTTTTACGAGTTATGCTTAATGCTTCTTTTAGTCTTTCTAAATCCGGAACTTCTACTCTTGGGTTGGTAGGAATTTCTGCAATGATATAGGGTATGGAATCTGCAGCTGCAATTTCGGTTAATACTTTGTCTATACCTAAGACCATATCATTTCCGCCATCTACTGGCAGATCAACAATCTCCACATTATCTAAACAGGCAGCTACTCTTCTGGATTGATCATTGGTTCCACCATAACAATTGGGCGGGACTACAATCTTGATGGCCTTTCCTTTATGGTGTTCTTGAGCGTGATTGACTAGGCCCATCATGATGGCATACTGGATGGACAAACCACTAGAGCCAACCAATGATTTGGTAGGTGTTCCTGTTACCTTTTTTATCAAATTTAAAACCTCAGCTTTAGCATTACCATTTCCACTTTTCGGACCACTCCCTAATAAAGAATCATCTACCATTGCTCTTAATGCAACTAGACAATTACCGGGAGTCATGGCTATCGTCTCTCTACGTCGGACATGCTGAATCGCGGATACATAACTTTCATTCTGTTCTCCGTTTATTAGCAGAACACTACCCAATTTAGAATAGGTATTGATGTAAAAATCAATATTACTATTTCGTTCTACAGTGTTTATTTTATTCTGAGCAGCAAAAAATATCGAACTCCCCTCAAATGCAGATACCGCTTTAATACTATCGACTTTGTTCAATTCAAACTGGTAGCCATGAACACTCCTTAACACCTCACTATCAAACATCTGCGGCAAATCACCTCGGTAATTAATTTGGGTCTTTTTACCGGCCAACAAATTGGTTCGTAAGATGGCTAAAATAGCAATGGTTTGTGAAGAAAAGCTAATCACATTCTTAGCAGAGATGCCATTTGATTTTCCAATCGCCCATTCTAGCACACAGGATAATGGATGCCCTAGACGTATGTAATCGTAGGCAGTAGGTAATTCAGAAAGTGCTTTTGCATCCGCATTATTTGCCTTATACAAAGCCTCAAATTCCTCTAAAAATTCAGATTTAGCCCTTTCCTCATTATAAATATCAAGTCGATGAGTGGTGATACTCAACCACCCCGTTGGCATGTTTTGTAACACATCATTTAAGAAACTAATCACTTTATTTTGTCCCATTATATTCACATTCTTAAAAGGCTGAAATATAAGCCAAATCGACCTAATTAATGTGATAATTTTGATTTTGTTTCATCTATTTTCTGCCATATGATCTAGGTTATTTTATAAAAAATAATCCAAAATCTAGACATCCCGCGATAGGGATACGCAAGGTTTAGTGCAGCTGTCGTGGCGTTGAAAGGTGGGCTAGCCAGACAGCTGTACCGGAGTGAACACGGAGCCTGGAGGAGCCCGGACCCGCTAGGGTATCGCCCAAACACTCACATATCGTCGTCCCCAGATCTTAATTGTCTTGTTATTGCCAACTTTAAAGTATATTTTTTTGTAATTATGTTGTACATAAATAAACAAGGATGAAAATCTTACAAACGCTTTTCTTTTTTTGCCTTCTAACATTCGACTTGTGCGCGCAGGATGCACTTAATGTGGAGTTACTCAAGCAGTTCGATAGAGGGAGCACCAGTTATAGTGGCTCGTGGATATATACGAATGCACAAGGAGAAGAATATGGCTTAGTGGGGTCTGCTTCTGGGGTGGCGATGTACTCTCTGGAAGAAGGAATGGATGAAGAGCTTGGTTTCGTTATGGGTCCGTCTTCGCGCTGGCGGGAGATCACTGTCATCCAAGATTACGCGTATGTGACCACCGAAGGGAATGGAGAAAATCAAGGATTGCAAGTCTTATATCTTGGTGACCTTCCTGATACTGCCTACTTGGTTACTACTTTTGATAGTACTTTTACGAGAGGGCATATATTGCAAAAAGACATATTTAATCCTAATGACCCTTATATCTATGTTTCGGGGACAGACTCCACTGGAGGTGTTCACATCCTGGACGTTTCGAATCCAGAATTGCCTGTAGAAATTGGACGGCATGATCCACCAGAGTACATACATGATGTGCATGTGCGAGGTGACCGAATGTACACTTTTCAGTTTAGTGCAGCAGTTATCGAGATTATAGATATCTCAGACAAAACTAATCCTGTGGTACTCGCTACTATAGATGACCCAGGGGGGAACACACACAGTGGTTGGACAACGATGGATAATAACTTCCTTTTGGTAGCTGATGAACGAGCGGGATTCGATGGTCGGATATTCGATATCCGAGACCTAGATAATATTACCGAGGTCAGCACTTTCACTTCTAACCCAGAAAGATTTGTGCATAACCCTTACGTAAGAGGAGACTTTGCTTATCTGGCGCATGATCGCGAAGGCCTGAGAGTATATGACGTATTGGATCCTAGTCAACCTGTGGAGGTCGGGTTCTATGATACGGTTACGGATGCCAATCCTAATTCTGGCGGACTGTGGTCTGCCTGCCCTTTTATTCCTTCTGGTAAAGTTATTGGGGGAGATCGAGATTTAGGCTTGGTGGTATGGGAGATTAATGAAGTATATGCAAGCAGATTTAACGGTATTGTGCGCGATGCTGCGACCCTAGAAGTATTAGACAGTGTGGTTGTAGAAGTCATAGAACAATCGGATAATTTATTGACTGATGCTTTCGGTAACTATAAAGGTGGGTATCCTCTGGAAGGCACACTTACTTTAAGGTTTATGAAAGATGGGTATGTGGATGTAGTCCAAGAAATAAATCTGGTAGCGCAAGAAAATCAGTTTAATGAAATCTTTATGGA
>CAYWOZ010000124.1:0-5867 GCA_964458675.1 uncultured Saprospiraceae bacterium | reverse complement strand
GTCAAAGGTCTCTAACACTCCAAATCTATGAGAAAAGTATGAGAAAAAGTCTAAGTTTTACAGGCAAAGAATTTTAATCTAGAATTTGAAATGTTATTTAGTATTGTTCAAATACTTAGCCAAGCCGACAGGCTCAGCTTCCATATTTTGCTAATCTGTGACGTCTAGGATTAGCCCTTATCATAAAACAATTTCATACGTTATTGCATTTAAATTAAATGATGCAAAATCCTTATATTCTGAGTTTGGGAATAATATGGTCTATGATGACGATTGTTTACATCATATCATTGCTAAAAAATGATTATAGTGTAATAGATATCTTTTGGCCAGTGGGTTTTGGGCTACTCGCCTATTTCTTGTTAGATTTTGAAGTGAATTCCAACATTAGCTTGGTGAAAATTTTTGTGACAATCTGGACCGTAAGACTTTCTTTATATTTATTGTATCGTAATATTTTGCATGGGCCTGACAAACGTTACAGAGAGCTTCAAATGGAATGGGGTAAAAACCATAGAATCCATGCCTTTTTCAAAGTGTTTATACTACAAGGTGCTTTTATATTCTTGATTGCAATGCCTATTATCACAGGTGCTGGTATGGAACTTGGCTCACAAATTACTTTATGGCTTGGGGGCGCTATATCTGTTATTGGGTGTCTATTAGAGTTGGGAGCAGATATTCAATTATATACTTTCAAAAAAAGAGCAAAAAACAATGGTAAATATCTAATGACTGGTCTATATGCTTTGTCTAGGCATCCGAACTATTTAGGAGAAATTCTATTTTGGGCCGGGATAAGTATCCTAGTCTTACCTAATCCTATGCAATGGATTACTTGGGTTGGTCCTGCAACATTAACTTTTGCTCTATATAAATTCTCAGGAGTGCCTTACGCAGAGCGAAATCAGCGAAAAACAGAATCATTTGAGGCATATGCTGCTAAAACAGGGGCTATATTCCCCAAACTATGGTAATCTATATAGGTTAAACATTTACTTTAAACGACTGTTTTAAATTCGATAAACAGCTTATATAATTGCAGAATATCACTACTTTTGCAGCTAAATTCGTCACCATTGGCAGACCAGAAAGTTACTCCATATAATGATGTAGATACAAAGCGTGAGCAAGTCGAAAACATGTTTGACAACATCGCTCCGTACTACGATCTACTCAATAAAGTGCTTTCTCTAGGGATTGATAAGCGCTGGAGGTCGAAGTCTATAGCCTTATTAAAAGACCTAGAATCGCCTAAAATCCTAGATGTAGCGACGGGTACTTGCGACGTTGCCTTGGAAATGGCAAAAAAATTGAATACACCTACTATAGTAGGCCTTGACATATCTGCCAAAATGCTTGAGGTAGGTCAAAAGAAGATCAATAAAGCAGGATATGACGATATAATTAGCTTGCAACAAGGAGAATCAGAGAATCTGCCTTTTGATGACAATACATTCGATGCCATCACCGTTGCTTTTGGAGTAAGAAACTTTGACAATCTAAATCAAGGGCTCAAAGAGATGCAGCGAGTGCTGAAGCCTGGAGGTCAATTGGTTGTTTTAGAATTTTCCAGACCGACTATGTTTCCTCTAAAGCAAGGATTCAATTTTTATTTTAAAAACATCTTACCGCAAATAGGTAAGTTAACATCTAAAGACCCTAAAGCGTATCAATACTTGTACGAATCGGTTCAAGCCTTTCCAAGTGGTGAGGAGTTTGTTTCGATACTTGATACCTTAGGATATAAAAAATCTACATGTACTGCACTGACAGTTGGAATTTGTTCAATATACCATTCAAAAAAATAATTCTATTCGTTTTATTCGCTTGTGTATTTTCGCAGGTAGATGCACAAAGAGCTAAGGGAAACTACAACTTTCTTTCCTTTGAGCAGAAGCCATATTATTTTGGAATCACGCTCGGTATCAACAATAGCACCTTCAGAGTTTTCAGATCGGACAATTTTATCAGAAACGACAGTATTCGTATTATCGAGGATGTACGAGGACCTGGATTCAATCTTGGAATAGTGAGTAATCTCAAAATTGGAGATTACTTTGATTTTAGATTTCTACCCACTCTTTCCTTTACAGAAAAGACAATAGAATATACGCCTACGGTATCTCAGGCATTCCAGCGGACGAGGACTCTGGAACAAGTATTAGTACAACTACCCTTTCACATTCGATATAAATCGGCTCCCTTTAATGATGTTCGTTTATTTGTGGTGGCAGGTTTGAAATTTGACTTTGATGTAGCCAATGAAAATAGGACACGGCAGGCTAATGAATTGGTCAAGATAGCTTCTTCTGACTTTAGTGGTGAAGTAGGTGTCGGCTTACAGATTTTCTTTCCGTATTTTATCTTTTCTCCAGAAATCAAAATCTCTCAAGGCTTGGGTAATAGCTTAATTTATGATCCAAATCTTTTAGAGTCTAGTGTTTTGGAAAGAATTCTTTCTAGAACTTTTACTTTGAGTTTTCACTTCGAGGGATAGTTGAAGGTAACTCATTTCGAAATTACGCCTCCCATGTGAAGCTGTATTCATTTTAGGGTTAGTCTTTCCCGATTGTTGATTTGTTGATTTGTTGATTTGTTGATTTGTTTAAACAGCTAAACGAATACACAAATAAACAATTAAAAAAGCTAGTGTAAATACGAGTGCTTTTCATGAATATAAGCACTTAGCTCAGGAAAGAAGACTTGAAAGTCTTTGTCTAATTCTGCATCCAATTCTACTAAGTTCTCAATTACACCTTCTAGCAATTCCGGCCTAGACAACCTCGGCTTAAAACGGCTAAAAGTATCACGCATCCCCTCTACAGATTGATATCTCATCAACCAATCTTCTTCAGTCATAATAGGCAAGTTACGCTGCATTTTCTTTGGCATTATATCGAGATGCCTATGAAGCATTTTGTACATTCTATTCGCAAAATCTCTGAGGCTCTCTTGCGAATACTTGCTCCAATGCCTAGTCAGTAAGTGATCGTACCATATATCTATTATAATCGGGCTATACTTACCGTGTTTGTGATGCAGTCGTTTAGTGCTTTGCTTTACGATTGGGTGAGTATCTGTGAAGGTATCTATATATTTATGTAGCTCCACTCCCTTTTTAATTTGAAGATTAAACTGTGCCAGTTCATTATGTCTAATGCTATCTGCAATGAAGTTTCCCACTATGTGGTCTTCATTTTCACAAGACAAAAATAGATGGGCAAGATAATTCATAATGAAACAGAGATAAAGCTTATATTTGCGTCGCTGTTAATCGCAGTTATTAAAATAACGTTTAAATACATACAAAAGATGTCTCTTAAAGCAGGTATTGTTGGACTCCCAAATGTAGGAAAATCTACACTATTCAATGCATTGACCAATGCCAAGGCTCTCGCAGCAAACTACCCGTTTGCAACTAAAGATCCAAACGTAGGTATGATCACAGTACCAGATGATAGACTTCAAAAACTCTCTGATTTGGTAAATCCGCAAAAGATATTGCCTACCACGATTGAAATAGTAGACATCGCCGGTCTTATCAAAGGAGCAAGCCAAGGGGAAGGATTGGGTAATCAGTTCTTAGCAAATATCCGCGAGGTAGATGCCATCATACATGTGGTCCGTTGTTTCGATAATGATAATGTCATCCACGTAGAGAATAGTGTTGACCCGGTAAGGGATAAAGAGATTATCGATACGGAGCTTCTTTTAAAAGATTTAGAGACTGTAGAAAAGAGTCTTCAAAAATATAGAAAGGCAGCCAAAAGTGGAAACAAGGAGGATCAGCGTCGTGTCGAAATTCTGGACCAAATCAAAGCGGTGATGGACGATGGTAAGCCTGCTCGTGTTCTAGATTTAGAAGGCGAAGGGATTGACATTGTGAAGGAGATGTTCCTCTTGACTGCCAAGCCGATTCTATATGTTTGTAATGTAGATGAGGGCTCCGTGATAGATGGCAATGAACATACCAAAGCTTTTGAAGAACTAGTGAAAGAAGAAAAAGCTGAAGTGATATACATTAGTGCTGGCATTGAAGCCGATATTATTGAACTAGACAGTATCGAAGAGCGCCTTGAGTTCTTAGCCGAAATGGGCCTCAAAGAACCAGGCGTAAATAAGCTTATCTCTGCTACCTACAAGTTGCTCAATCTTATCACTTACTTCACGGCTGGAGAAAAAGAAGTACGTGCTTGGACTATCCAAGTGGGCTGGAAAGCTCCAAAAGCGGCTGGTGTCATTCACACTGATTTTGAGAAAGGATTCATTCGTGCAGAGGTAATCAAATACGAGGATTACGTTGCACTCGGTTCTGAGTCAGCTGTAAAAGAAGCTGGAAAGATGGGTATTGAGGGTAAGGAATATGTCGTAGGTGATGGAGATGTGATGCACTTTAGGTTCAATGTTTAAGGGAGACGATAGATTTTAGAAATTAGAAATTAGAGGCTAAATTCTGGATTTTAGAAGACTAGTCTTTTATAGAATTCCTTATTAGATTCACGAATAACGGATTTACAAATAATATTTATTTGGGTATGCCCCTTTCCTTCCACCGAAAAGGTGTTAGTCAGGGTCGAGCTATCCGAGACGTCGCGTTCGCTTTGGTCCTTCGGACACTGCAAAAGCTATACACATGGACCAGCGCTTTTTGCCGTTCTCTACTATCTCTCATACGGGAAAGGAAACTAGAAATTTAGACTTTAGAAATTAGATGCTTGTTGCTCTATTTGTTGCGCACAAACTCCAACTTAGCTAAGTCCCTCTTAGAAGTAATTACTTTGTCCAACACTTTAGTAATAGGTAATAGTGTTTTTTGCAAGCCAAGTGATAGAGCATTTAGGGGTTCTCCTTCTTGTCGTTCTTTTGGATTAAGGCCTCGTCGGATGGCTCCACTTAGCATCCATGAAGTGTGGATGTTGATGAACTCGGTTTCCTGCAAACTGAAACCAAATTGCGCAAAAATATCTTCGTAATATTTCACGGGTCTTCCTAGACATAATTCATCCCCTGCAATAGGGTCATCTATACGTTCGAATATTACGACCTTTTCTTTTGTGACTCTGCACACTTCGCCGATGACATTTATGAGCATGTCTTCATCGGTATTGTGTTGAAGTACTGTAACTGTGATGGCAATATCAAAATGCTTATCGTCAAAAGGAATGGTCTTGCCATCCGTCTTGACTAATTTGGCGTTGGTATCTGCAAGATTTTTAGTAGCTAGGGCTATCATATCTTCTGAGATATCTACGCCCGTCAAACTCTTTGCTTTGGTCTTAGACAGCTCCCTTAGATTTCCACCTGGTCCAGGGCCTAATTCCATAACATTTTTGCCTGTAAAATCTACTGAAGCCAACATTTCCAAGGTCCTCTTTCTTTTGTAATGGTAGTAAGGCTCATCATCTCCAGCAATGACATTCCTATCCTGTCTTTCATCGATGCGCTTGGCAACTTCAGACCAATAAGGTTCTGGGTGATAATCGTTATTTTTAGCCATTTTCGAGTTTGAATTCGCTTATTTTAAGCCTTATTTTCAACAAAAGCGTAAATGTAAGGATATTCCAGGTATTACGCTTAACAATGCTTAGATACAACGACTTAAATCATCAATTAATTTGCAAGCTATTTGTCAATTCCTTCATCTGGCGAAGTGTATAAAGACCAATCTAAGGACTGCTTATTCTCCAAAAATGCTTCTACTTCTATAAACTTCCAGTCGAGGTCTTTAGTATCTAAATTATGTATGAAGTGAAGTAGTTTGATACCCTCTTTTTCTGGATTTGTTCCAGAGGCCAAATAGTCTATTCCGTCACTCGCATGCACCTCAAATTCTGAAACATGATTTCCGATATCTCCAGCTAATG
>CAYWOZ010000123.1:0-9881 GCA_964458675.1 uncultured Saprospiraceae bacterium | reverse complement strand
TAAGACTGAATTGGTTTTGCCTCAAACTGTGGTTGGTATGGATCTGGAGATTCCCAATTATAAGAATCCATTGCATCATAAATGACAGAATGAATTCTTCCTCTATACTTTTCTTTGAATAGTTTTCTATTGTCTATACTTGGATAGATTCTATTAGAAAGAAAGATGTATACTAGTTCTGTTTCTGGATCAACCCAAACACAAGTCCCAGTGAATCCAGAGTGACCATAGGTAGACTTTGAGGCCTTGGAGCTGCATGATTCTGTATACTTTCCTCTAGGCTTATCGAATCCATATCCTCGTCTGCTGTAGTAAGGAGGGGTTACAAACTTCTCGATGGTTTCTTTTTTAAGGAATTGCCTGCCACCATAGTTACCTCCATTTAAAAGCATTTGAAAAAGGAAGGCTAAGTCTTCAGCATTACTAAATAGTCCTGCACTACCGGCTACTCCTCCTTGTAGAGCGGCAGATTCATCATGTACAAATCCTCTAACTAGTTGCTTCCTCCACTTCTTATCAAACTCAGTCGGCACAAGATGTGTTATGGGTGTAGATTCATGCGGATTATAAGCACAATGCCTCAGTCCCAAATTGTCATAAAAAGCATCATCGATATACTTATTTAGGGTTTTATTAGATTTTTCTTCAATCACTTTTTGGAGCAGGTTAAAGTTAACATCGCTGTATCTGTATTTTGATTTCTTGTAAGGCTTTAGTCCATACACATTATCCCAAAGTGATTTTATCTTATCAGAATTGATATAGAAATTTTTTGCGACTGCCTTTGCATGAACGGCCGTTTTAGTTTGACAAAACATATCGTTACAATTAACCAATAGGCTATCTTCTACAGACACAAAATCTGAGATAGGCATGTTGGGTTGTAGATTTGACCTATGGAGGAGTAGGTCTCTCAAGTAGATATTTCTAATTCGAGAAGTTTTAGAAATGTCAATTGCACTCTTAAGTCTATCTTTAAAATTGATTCTGCCCTGTTCTTCTAATTTCATGACCCCTAAAGTAGTAGCCGCTATCTTCGTGATACTTGCTAAATCATATAGGTGATCTGAGGCTATCTTAATAGTCTTATCATAGGTTTGATAACCAAAGCCTTTAGAATAAATGATGTTGCCTTGCTTTGCAACCAACACTTGGCAACCCGGAATAGCTTGACTGGCAATGGCAGAATTTACAATTGCATCTATCCCTACCAAATTAGTAGGATCTATTCCTACTTCTCTTGGGTCAGAAAACTTCAATCTTGACTTACGAATTCTGTCGTAAGAATTGGCAGTAATGAAGCTATTGATATCGGCCTTCAATCTTGCATTTGAAGAGTATCCTCCAAATAGCAACTGTGCTGCACCTGATTGCGAATATTGCGTATTATCAAAAATATGTAAACTGGATATGCTTTCTTTTAGTGGCGCCAAGTATTTGGGGTCTCCAAAATTGACTACTACAGACTTTTTATTTACAGAACCATTTAACTTGTCTACAAACTCTTGCCTCTGCGCCTGAGTCAATGCTGAACCATCATATAAAAACACATTGATATCCGCCAAAGACTCTTTCAAAGTCCCTAAATCCAGGACTTCATTTACATGGTCATATCGGTTATGATACGCAAAGTCTGCAAATTTTTTGAAGGTGGCCTTAAACAATGTAACATCAAATTTTGCAAGATTTTGAATCGTAAATTTCTTACGTCCAATATCTCTAAAAGGCATTAGGTGTTTATAATTATTGGATACTGATATAGACTGCTCATCCAATGACCTCACTAAAAAATCATACTCTTCATAATGGGCTAAGAAGTTAGCAGCTTCTACATCCATATTAGAGTTTTTCTTATTGTCCTTAATCCATTGTTTAGTTTTCAGTATTCTGGCTACTTTTTCATCAAGAATTGCATCTGTCAGAAATCCCGATTCATACAACCTAATTAGACGATCCGTTTGCATTCTGACATCTTTTACAATAAAAACATCTAACCCTGCAGTCAATAAGTCAATGAGGTTTTCTCCTTTAGCTTCTCCAATCAAGAGTCCCTCGTATCCAATTTTTTGGTGTAAATATTCTTTTAAAAAATCAAACGGTTGATTTCCAAACTCTTCATTATCAAAAAAGGAATCTCCAACCATCAAGCCTGAAAGGCCAAGTTTATTGAGTGAACTTAAAAGAGAAATGCTTTCATCCACTACTCTTAGCGAATCGTTTGCAACATCTATAAATTGATCTAAACTACTTGCAAAACTAAACACCCCATTATTGTTGTATCGATTATATTGAGAACGAGCATTACGCTTTACATCATCTGGTTGGATAGCAAAGTTGTAGGTTTCAAAATCTTTGTTCTCATTTGACATGCTAATATTCGGCCCAATAACAAAGTCAAAATTAAAGGCATTCAGCTGTTGTTCAAATATCTCAAAGGTGGATTGCACTAAGCTATCATTTTGACAAGCTTGAATACTTGCCATACTTGGAAATTGAGCTGTGTTGGCAAACTGATTACAAACACTTACATTTTCTTTAGTACCGTGTAAAAAGAGATTCTTTCCAAACGCAGAACAATTGTCTATGATGCGCATATATTGAATCACATCTAAACCAGAAAGAATTACTCCACTGATTTGATTCTGCTTTGCATAGTGGTAAATACTATCCTCCGTCATACTCGGGCCGACAGTAGTTTCTAGAATTAGTAATTGGCCTATCTTTTCCTCTAGTGTCATATCCGAAACCAATGTTTGAATCTCAGTAGGTGCTATTGTCAGATACGGCGTCCCATTATCTACTGCCTCCTGTTGCACATCGCATTGTAGCAGTAGCAACAGTAGTAATATAAGATATGCCGAAATTCTAGTCAATTATGGGAATTGATATGTTATGAAATATTATATACGAGTTCAGTCTCAGCTTGTTATCGGAGAGACATTACTGTTAGTTGTAATGCAATAAGACTTCCAAAAATGGAATTGAGAGGAGTTCGTTTGAATATTTAACGTTTGGAAAAGAAAATTAGGTCTACATAATGAGGGAAACCCAGTGAAGTGTATAGAATTGGCATTGTCCCCAAATACCAGAACCTGTAGGCTAAAAAAGAGAATTTTTGAGAACAATAATCAATAATGTCTATCGTGACACCAAATTTGAATTGTTATTCTAACTATTAATGTCCACTAATATTAAAGTGTCCAAGAAAAGGAAAAATAGATCCTCCGAGAAAGTAAAAAAGGCATAATGTCTATTGCCTAGATATATTTAGATTGGTTTTTTTCGAGCAAGACATCTTTAAGCTCTTTAAGCGCAGCATACTCATGAGGCATCATCTTTTTAAGAGTATCCTTTATCTCAACGTAGCCGCATCCTTCAAAACCAGGAAGTGTGTTCTTTACAGCACTTTTCACCAATTTGATATCTTGCTTGATGATTGATCTTACAGAAGGAATCTCATGCCAGTCTGCTTCTACTGCACAAATCTTTTGGATAGAACCGTCCTTGTTTTGGATTGGGTCTAACTCTATGACATCTTCTTGAAATTTTTCTATGGAAGGGTACTTCAACATTGCAGTGGGTACCTTGTATTTAGGAGTCTTTTCACTTTCATCTAGCTCAAGAAAAATTTCTAGACCTTTCTTATTCACTCGATAAATAATAACTCTTGCTTGATCAAAAACACTCATGCTTGCAACGTTTGTTATGTATATTGAACTGCAATTTAGTAAAATGGTTGACTATAAAGGCATCAAATATTCAATATTTCATAAGCAGCTAATAATCAACGATTTGAATCCAGTGAATAAAATTATAGCCTACTTTAAGTTTTATAATTTATAAGTTTTTCCTTTCTTTTTAGGCTTTTTAACGTCTTTTTGCCCATTAGAATTAGGGTCCTTTGGAATCAAGTCATCCTCTATATGAGGGAAAGACTCTAAATCAAAATCTTCAAAAAGCTGATCGAAATCCCGCATATCTCCAAAGTTAAACCCCTCAAACTGCTCTGTAAGAAGCTTCATCATTTCTTGCATAGATTCTTCAAAATTCTGACCATCTATGCCCAAATCTCCAAACTGTTTTATAATCATCGTATCCATAAAAATCCCATTGCCTTGTTCATTGAAATTGAACTGTTTAAGAAGTTCATCAAAGTGGCTAAATGGATTTTCAGGAGCAGGAGCTGGCTGTCCATCATCATTTTGAGCTATTATTAATTGAGTACTGAAAGCAAAGAAGAAAAACAATATAAGCTTATGCATAGAATTAGAATTAATCACTTTTTGTTAGTTTATCTATTAGATAGTAAAACGTCATACACATTAGAATAATTTCCCCTTCGGTCGTTAATTTATCGTTAATGAGATCAAAAACTCTTTTACTAAAGGGAGAATCAAAAGATAATGGGTTGATTAGTCCCAACTCCGCATCTTTATAAATTATACTACTATACGAATCGTCCCCTCCACTATTAATACGTCCTGCAAGGCGCTTCTTCATGCTATAAAACATATAATCGTCTTTTAGAAATCCAATATGTTGGTCGTTAAAATAGCATTCTATTGATTTACCCTTATGTAGATAGTAAAACTTATGATTGGCAGTTGACGCCATCACCATCTTCACTAGTTTAGCACGATTGAACTCCTTGGTAGCGAAAGCCATCATAGGCTCATCATAGATGGATACAAAAACTCCTTTACTACTATCGCCCTTGTATATCTTCTTTTCTGTAACGCCATAGGATAGCAATTCCGCATCCTTCTTGGACCAGGGTATCAAATCACCAGAGAGCTTATGAATATCCTCAATAAGCTTATCACGCTCTTGCTGCACACGACTGCTTCCAAAAGTAAAATAATCTAAAATTTTAAATGGTGAAAAGGCCATCGGTCTGTTTTTCAATTTGTCCCAAATTACTGCATACAACAGGTAAATAAAAAAAAGACTGGAATTAAATTCCAGTCTTTTTACCTATTGATTATAAAACTATTCAGTTCTACCCTAAGTAGGATTTCAACTGAGTACTATTATATGATTTTCTTAATCGTCTAATGGCACGCTCCTTTATCTGACGTACTCGCTCTCTCGTTAAGCCATACATCTCTCCTATCTCTTCCAAAGTCAAGGACTTATGCCCCTTTAGTCCATAGTATGAACTGATTACATCAATCTCTCTTGGAGACAAAATAGCTAAACCATGATCCACTTCTTCCTTTAAGGATTGCTCCATCAAATTCAAATCTGGACTCCCATCTTCTCCCTGAGATATAAGATCCAACATAGTAGAATCTCCATCTTCTCCACTTATTGGAGCATCAACAGAAAGGTGCCTACTATTCCCCTTAATCATCGTAGAGATTTCTTTTGGTGTCATATCCAAAAGTTCTCCTAACTCTTCATGAGAAGGCTCTCTTTCAAATTGTTGTACAAAATTTAAGAATGCCTCGTTTACTTTATTATATGACCCCACTTTATTAAGCGGCAATCTTACTATTCTAGAATACTCTACTATAGCTTGTAAGATAGATTGTCTTATCCACCATACCGCGTAGGATATAAATTTGAATCCTTTGGTTTCATCAAAACGCGTAGCCGCTTTCATCAATCCAACGTTTCCTTCGTTGATTAAATCACTTAAACTAAGGCCTTGATTTTGATATTGTTTTGCAACGGATACTACAAAGCGAAGATTGGCTTCTGTCAATCTTTCAAGGGCATCATTGTCACCCTGTTTGATTCGGCGTGCCATTTCTGCTTCCTCATCTGCATTGAGCATAGTGATTTTTCCTATGTCATTAAGATACTTGTCTAGAGCGAGACTCTCCCTCGACGTGATCTTGTTCGTTATCTTAAGCTGCCGCATATGTACTGAGATTTATGGTTATATTGTCTATTAAATACGTTAATTCGTGTAATAAAGTTGCTGCAAAAACCGCACCCACTTGACATTCCGAAAAAAATAATGTATAGACTATCTATAATCAATACAATGCCTATAGAATAAAAGTTTCCTTTGTCTTGCATTATTTGAATTTTTAACCTATTGCTGCGAAAATCGGGCATATTGACTACCGTTCCCTAAATAATTTAACACAAAAGCACTTTTTCACCACTAGACTAATAGACCTGCCCTATTTGAGACTTGACAAAACGAAAAAGAGGCCATCTTCATTGAAGACAGCCTCTTAGATATAATTTATGTCAGCTAATTTATTAGCTATTCACATTTTCTCTAGGTACAAGCGCCTTAGCAGAAAGTCTATACTTACCCGTCTTCTTATCGATTCCGACCAACTTCACTTTCACATCATCTCCTTCCTTGAACACATCAGCAACATTCTCAACTCTCTTGTGTGAGATCTCAGATACGTGGAGTAAACCACTCTGTCCCATGAAGTCAACAAATACTCCATAAGTCTGCACGGATGCAACCTTCGCATCATATACATCGCCAACTTCTGGTTGATAAGTAATCTTCTTGATCGTAGCCAATGCTGCTTCGATATCATCCTTATTACTAGATGAAATCGTTACGATACCTTGATCATCTACCTCTTCGATATTGATCACAGTATTCGTCTCACGCTGCATTTCTTGGATTACCTTTCCTCCAGGTCCGATAACTGCTCCGATAAATTTCTTGTCGATTTTCAATGAAACCAATCTTGGCGCATGTGGTTTGTAGTCCTCATTTGGTACCGTCAAGGTCTTATTCATTTCATCTAAGATATGAAGTCTACCTACTTTAGCTTGATCCAATGCTTTTTGCAGTATCTCATAAGGTAGGCCATCTACCTTGATATCCATTTGACACGCTACGATACCATTCTTAGTACCTGTCACTTTAAAATCCATATCTCCAACAGCATCTTCATCTCCTAGGATATCAGAAAGAATGGCATTTCTAGTACCATCCGATATCATACCCATTGCTATACCAGATACACCTCCTTTTACAGGAACTCCCGCATCCATCAATGCTAATGAACCAGCACATACTGTTGCCATGGAAGAAGAACCATTTGACTCCAAGATATCAGAAACTATTCTTACTGTGTAAGCATATTCTTCAGGCATTATTTTTTTGATTGATCTGCCCGCAAGGTTAGCGTGACCGATTTCTCTTCTACCTGGACCTCTACTCATTCTTGCCTCACCTACTGATAGTGCAGGGAAATTGTAGTGTAAGATAAAAGGTTCATAATGATTATCTAAGGCTGTATCCACTAACATTTGATCCGTCTTCGTACCCAATGTCATTGAAGTAAGCGCCTGCGTTTCTCCTCTTGTAAAGATGGCTGATCCGTGTGCAGAAGGGAGGTAATCCACCTCTGACCATATATCTCTAACCTCGTCTAGCTTACGACCATCCAAACGGATGTTCTCAGACATTACCATTTCACGAATCACCTCTTTCTGAAGCTTATTATAGTAAGTCTTGTAGAAGTGCATGTTCTCTTCAAGGTGCTCTTCATCCATTTCTTCTTCAAGTTGAACCTTCATTTCGTCCTTTATAGCACCGAATTTGTCTTTTCTAGTAAACTTATCGTGTGCGCCTTTACATACTTCGTATATCTTATCGTGAGCAAATGCCTTTACCCAAGCTTTTGCATCATCGTTTTCAGGAGCTGGCTCTATCACACGCTTTACTGTAGCTTTTTCTCCTACTTTCTGTGCTAGATCCAATTGTGCTTGACATTGTACTTTAATTGCCTCGTGTCCATACTTAATCGCTTCGATTAAGTCTGCTTCAGACACTTCGCTCATTTCACCTTCCACCATCATGACATTATCCATAGTGGCAGCCAAGATGATATCCAAATCCGCGTCCACCATTTCTGATCTTCTTGGATTGATTTTAAAGTCTCCATTGATTCTCGCTACTCTCACCTCAGAAATAGGGCCTGCAAATTGTATATTCGAAACAGATATTGCGGATGAAGCCGCAAGTGCTGCCAAAGCGTCAGGCATATCATCTAAATCCGCAGAAATCAAGTTGATGATAATCTGTGTTTCGTTCATGTATCCATCTGGGAATAGAGGTCTCAATGCTCTATCTACCAATCTAGAAGTTAAAATTTCGTGTTCGTTAAGACGTGCTTCTCTTCTGAAGAAGTTTCCTGGAATTTTACCCGCTGCGGCAAATTTCTCTTGGTAATCCACAGAAAGCGGAAAAAAGGACTGTCCTGGTTTTGGTTCGTAGTTACTTACTACAGAGGCAAACACCATTGTTTTACCCATTTTTACGACTACTGAGCCGTGCGCCTGGTCGGCTAATTTACCTGTCTCGATTGTTATCTCTCTTCCGTCAGGTAGGTTAAAAGAGGTAGTTGTTGCAATCTTCTTACCCATAAGGTTTTCGATTTTGAATATGATTATAAATATGGTTCGCACCTTTCTGAATGGACTTTTCCAAACTAAGGATTTAAATTATATACGTATATAAACGCCTTTGACAGGCCCAAAATAAATTTTGAATCCTGTCAAAGAAGGTATTGAAATATATTATTTGAATATGTAAACGAAAAGCGACGAATATGTTTACATATATGGAACACTTACTTTCTTATTCCTAACTTCTCAATAAGACCTCTGTAAAGTGTAATATCCTTTTTCGCTAGATATTGGAGCAGTCTTTTACGCTTACCAACCATGGTAAGTAGTGCTCTTTTACATGAAAAATCTTTTTTGTTAAGACGAAGATGGTCGGATAATGCTTTGATTCTGAAGGTTAACACAGCTACTTGTCCTTCTATAGACCCTGTGTTTTTTTCACTTCCTCCATACTCTTTAAAAATCTCTTCTCTCTTTTCTTTTGATAGGTATTCAGCCATTTTTTTAAGTTTTACCGTTAGTAATCACTGAGATCAGTTACAGCGCGGCGCAAATATATGTCTATTTTGTTAGATTCTCCATTTTTTGTTACTATTAAAAGGTATTAGGTGTTAGGTGTTAGGCATTAGCCACCCAGATTTAAAGCTAAATGCCTAATTATTAGATAGTTAATCAGATATATTAAATTAACTCTACACAATAATAGAATCATGAATTGTATATTTTCCCTAACCTAAGTCCTAATACCTAAAGCCTAGTACCTTTTTCTTTCGCTTCCTCCCACAGAGAATCCATCTCCTCTAAAGTCATTGACTCTAAAGACTTAGCCGCATTTTCCTCTATATATTCAAATCGGGATTTGAATTTCATATTAGTCTTGGCCAAGGCCGTTTCAGGATCGATACCCGCAAATCGAGCGTAATTGACCAACGAAAACAATACATCACCGAATTCTTCTTCTTTCCGCTCTTGCGTTTCCGCATCTCGGATGGTCTCATGCAACTCCCCCACTTCTTCTTGCACCTTCTCCCAAACTTGATCGATGTTTTCCCATTCGAAACCAACTTGCGCCGTTTTATCTTGCATACGATATGCTTTTACCAGTGCAGGCAGCGACTTCGGAACTCCTGAGAGTACTGATTTCTTTCCTTCCTTCTTTTTGAGCTGTTCCCAATTCTTCTTTACTTCCTCTGCATCAGTTACATCAACATCCCCATATATATGGGGGTGCCTACGGATCAACTTTTCACAGCAAAACGTTATACTATCTGCTATGTCAAATAACCCCTTCTCTTGCGCAATCTTAGCATAAAATACCAAGTGCAGCATGATATCCCCGATCTCCCCTTTCATCTCCTCATAGTCTTTATCCAATATGGCATCCGTCAACTCGTAAGTCTCCTCTATAGTTAGATTCCGTAGACTTTCAAATGTTTGCTTCTGATCCCAAGGGCATTTTTCACGCAATTCATCCATGATGTCGAGCAAACGCCCAAATGCCTTTAATTTCGTATCTTTGTCGTTCATTGTTTTACAATTAGAAG
>CAYWOZ010000122.1:0-10049 GCA_964458675.1 uncultured Saprospiraceae bacterium | reverse complement strand
TTACTTATAGATGAAATCGATAGAGCAGATGAAGCTTTTGAAAGTTATTTTTTAGAGTTGCTTTCAGATTGGCAAATCACCATTCCCGAAATTGGAACGATAGAAGCAAAGTCTATTCCGTATGTAATCCTTACAGGAAACCGAACCAGAGAGTTATCAGAAGCCCTTAGACGTCGATGTCTTTACCTTTGGATTGATTTCCCCGATTTTAATAAAGAATTGCAAATAGTGCACACAAAGGTTCCTGAAATAAATAAAAAATTAGCCGAGCAGATTTGCAAATTCATGGAAGAAGTTCGAAAGTTGAAACTAGAAAAACTACCTGGTGTAGCAGAGACCTTAGACTGGGCCACTGCCCTTGCTGCCATGCATATTAAGCATTTAGATAAAGCAGTAGTCGAATCTACACTCGGCATCATTCTCAAAGACTGGCAAGATATACGTCAAGCTCAAATGTCGCTCAACGAGTTGTTCGAAAAAACGGGAGTCACGCTAAAAGTAGATTGATGGGTAAATTGATCCAAAGGCAAACAGACTTACCAAGCCATGTATTGCAATTCGCGATTTATTTGAGAGTTCATGGTTTTGATGCAAGCCCAAATGAAGTGTCTGATTTACTAAAAGCATTCATATTCCAAACACCTCCTTCCTTCGACAGTCAACAAGCACTTTACAAATCCATATTTGTAAAAAGCAGAAAACAACATCTTTACTTCGATGAATTATATGAGGACTATTGGCAGCAATTGTCTAAAGCAGAAGACAGCAAACAAAAAGAAGTAGAAGAAGAAAAGCAAAAGAAAGCGAAAAACAGCAAAGCTCAAGCTCCATCTCTTAGCGAACTCAAAAGTTGGCTATATAATGGTCGCATTGTAGAAGAAAAAGAAACGGCAGCATACAGTGCTTTTGAGGCTCTTTCAAAAAAAGATTTTTCTCAATTTTTATCCACGGAAAGAAAAGAGCTAGCACAGATTATTCGCATTATCGCTCAGCGGCTAGCCAACAATTACAATCGTAGATATGTACGTACCAAAGATCGAAAACAAATTGATCTTCGACATACCATCAGAGAAGCAATGGGCAAAGGAGGTGAGGTAAATCGATTTATTTTCAAAAAACGACAAAAGAAAAAATTACGCTTGATCTTGATTTGTGATGTAAGCAAATCTATGGAATTATACAGTCGCTTTCTAATTGAATTTATGTATCAATTTCAGCAGTCTGTATTTGATTTGCGCACATTCGCTTTCAGCACCCAACTTATTCCTTTGACTCGCATTTTGCGTGATGGAGACTATGAAAAAGTATTAAACAATCTCGCCGACCACGTGCCATCTTGGTCCGGAGGTACGCGCATAGGATTTTCCCTAGAAGAATATACGAAGTCCAACCCTCACCTACTCCGTAATGATACTATCACCATGATTTTAAGCGATGGTTGGGATACAGGCGAGTTAAATACTTTAGAGTCTGCTATGAAAATTATCCACAAAAAATCTCGACGTGTTATATGGCTCAATCCACTCGCAAGTAATCCAGAGTATACTCCAGAGACTGAAGGAATGAAAACGTGTTTACCTTATATTGACATTTTTTCTTCGGCGCACAATGCAGAATCTTTGCGTAAAGTGATTAGGTTCTTAAACTAGTCGTTCCTTGAATCGTTTATTTACCACCAAAGCAAAGATTCCATATTCGAAGACACCAAAGAAGAATGATTTTTTCCGAGCTAGGGGGAGAAGTGATACGAGTCGCTGCAGAAAGCTAATGAAGGAATGCTGAGCGATGGATGAGCCGATAGGCGAATACAAGAGCAGTATATCCTGAATAGCTATCTGCGAGGAGAGTACAAGCGAAACACCCGACCGCATCCTAAGTATAGCTAAGGGCTGGTGGTCGAGCACTTAGGATGGGGTAGCTCCATCTAACAAAACAAGAAATACTTCCCTTTTATCTCTGGTCTGAAAAAAAGTGAATTCAATATTCACAATTTTATAATTCATCATTTTTTACATGCTCCTCAACCTTTTGTGTCAACCACACAAACTTCTCCACAGATACTCGCTCCGGGCGCTGCATAAAAAACTCATCCTTCAATAGCTCAGAACCATTCAATAGAGATTTCATAGTATTGCGGAGCATTTTCCTTCTTTGGCTAAAAGCCAGCTTGACCACTGATTTGAATAATTTTGGGTTTTCGATTTCTGTTTCATTCTCTTTTCGAGTCAATCGAATAACCCCTGACATCACCTTCGGGGGCGGGTCAAAATTTTGGTTTCCTACATCGAAGAGGTATTCCCCATCATAGTACGCTTGGGTAAGTACGCTGATGACCCCATAGGCCTTAGAAGTAGGAGTAGCAACGATACGCTTGGCTACCTCTTTTTGGAACATTCCTACCATCTGGGGGATTAGGTCTCGATGCTCTATCATCTTAAATACAATTTGGCTAGAGATATTATAAGGATAATTTCCAATCAGCATAAATGGTTGGCCTTCAAAGACTTCTCGCAAATCTACTTTCAAGAAATCAATTTGTAAAATGCGCTCAGTCAGGGATTCAAAGCTTCGCTCCAAAATAGGAATCATATCCCTATCCAATTCCACCACTTTCAAATCAAAGGCCCTGTCTATCAGATACTTAGTAAGCATTCCTTGACCTGGACCTATTTCTAACACTTTTGCTTGAGGTTCATAGCTTATGAGCCCATGCGCTATGTCCCGTGCTATGTCCTCATTATTCAAAAAGTGCTGTCCGAATGATTTCTTTGCTTTCATACAAATTTTAAGAGGAGACAAAGCTAACACATTGGTCTAAATATTAGCCATCTCTTGTGTCTATACAAACTAACAATATAGACTAATGCCCTCGCATATAAGTTCTTATAATGGGTAAAATAAGCTACTTTAACTAATAAACCCTTTATTTAGTTATCTTTGCGCATCGTTTTGGATACCTATTCGTAAAGTATTAAAACTAGTGGCGGAAAGACTCGATTTTAACAAAATGTAGCGTGAATGAATACTAAGTTATCAATCGTTAAGGCTTATAATAAAAAAGACAATTTAATTGTCTTAGCAGATAAATCAAACCTAAGTTGGGCTAAAGAATTATTAAATTCGGAAGAAGTTCAATATCTCAGAGCAGCCCTAAAAAAAGACATCACAAATGTTGTTTTTCCAAAGGCGTCTAGCATCATTTTAGTTCAAGTATTAAATTCCAATGGAACTTATGATGAGCAGAGAGAAGAGGCAAGAATATTTGGTTCTGAAGCATTACATAAGCTAGAGGCTCACAAGACTAAAAAAGTAACCGTTGTCAATAAGCGAAAGCAAAACCATGTACTTGATTTTATTGAAGGTATGGTCTTGGCTAACTACCAGTTTCTAAAATATTTTTCTGACAAAAAAGAAAAGAAGCATCACTTACAAGCTATTCAAGTCCTCAAAGATATCGCTCCGGCTAGCGAATTAAAAAACTTGATGTCCTCCTGTGCCGCAGTATATGTGGCGCGTGACTTAGTCAACGAACCACTCTCCTACTTAACTGCTGCTCAACTTAGTCTTGACATTAAGAAATTAGGCAAGGAATGTGGATTCAAGGTGACCATCTTTGATGAGAAGAAAATTAAGCAACTCAAGATGGGTGGGATCATCGCTGTCAATGCCGGCAGTTTCACGCCCCCTCGATTCAATATCTTAGAATACAAACCAAGTAAGAAAGCAAAGAACTCCAAACCAATCGTTTTGGTGGGGAAAGGAATTGTATATGATACTGGAGGACTAAGCCTCAAGCCTACCGCCAATAGCATGGATCGCATGAAAGCAGATATGGGTGGTGCGGCTTCTGTAGTAGGTACTTTCGTAGCGATTGCCAAAGCAAAACTACCGTTGCATGTTATTGGTTTGATACCCGCTACTGACAATCGACCAGGGAACAATGCCTATGCTCCAGGAGACGTTATCAAGATGTATAATGGCTCTACAGTAGAAGTATTGAATACAGATGCAGAAGGACGAATGGTCTTGGCAGATGCGCTTCACTACGCTAAAAAATACAAGCCTGAATTGGTACTAGATTTTGCTACTTTGACTGGAGCCGCTGTTCGGTCTGTAGGCACAGAAGGAATCAGCATGATGGCCAATGCAAAAGAGTCGGTTAAAACCAAAATTAAGAAAAGTGGATTTAGTGTTCACGAACGAATAATAGAATTTCCGTTATGGAAAGAGTATGGTGAGCAGATGAAATCAAACATTGCTGATCTTAAAAATTTGGGTGGTCCATATGCTGGGCATATTACCGCAGCAAAATTTTTAGAGCACTTTACAGATAAAAAGTATCCATGGGTGCATTTCGATATTGCAGGACATGCATACTTGACAAGAGCCAATGCATACAGACCGAAAGAAGGTACTGGTGCAGGGGTACGATTAATGTTTGATTTTTTAAAAAATTATTAGAATGAAGATAGGAATAACAGCAGGAGATATAAATGGTGTAGGACTTGAGGTGATTATCAAGGTGCTTGCAGATAAACGCATATGTGATCAATGTACCCCCATAATCTACGTCAACAGCAAGGTGCTGGTATACCATAAAAATATAGTGGAGAATAACAGCTTCAACTTTAACGCGGCTAAGAATGTAAAATCTATCCAAGAAGGCAAGATTAATGTCATCAACTGCTTTGCTGATAATGTGAATATCAATTTGGGCGAGGCGACCTCTGAAGGCGGATCTTGTGCACAGAAGTCATTAGAAGCTGCGCTTTATGATTTCAATAACGGAGACTTAAACGCAATTGTAACTGCACCTATCAATAAGAAAGCCATGCAAATGGCTAAGTTTCCATACCCTGGACATACAGAGTTTTTTACAGACCAGTATGACGTATCTGACTCCATGATGTTTATGGTAGATGATGAATTGAGAGTGGGCCTAGTGACAAATCATCTTCCTATAAAAGATGTAGCTGAGCAAGTGACGAGAGAAAAGGTACAGCAAAAGCTCAACATCATGTACAGTGCCCTTCGTGAAGATTTCGGAGTTGTTAAGCCCAAAATCGCCATTCTCGGACTTAACCCTCACGCAGGTGATGGCGGCGCGATAGGCAATGAAGATGAAGATATGATTAGACCGCTTGTCATTGATGCTAAGAAAAAAGGAAGGTTTGTCAATGGACCTTATCCAGCAGATGGCTTTTTTGGAAGCGGTATGTATAAGAAATTTGATGGCATCCTAGCGATGTATCATGATCAAGGATTGATTCCTTTCAAGTCCTTAGCCTTTGGAAGTGGGGTGAACTTTACAGCAGGCTTGCCTTTAGTTAGAACTTCTCCTGACCATGGCACTGGATACGATATCGTAGGTAAAAATCAAGCAGATCCTTCTTCCTTAAGAGCGGCTTTATTTACAGCGCTAGAAATAGTAAAGAATCGACAGGAATTCAAATTAGATCATAACAATCCACTGAAAAGCCGCAAGAATAAATTAGAGCATTCTGTGGATGAAGCATTGCCTTTAGACAAGTCTTCTAAGTAAGCATAAATTATAACGTGTATAAATTACAAACCCAGTGCCTAGGCACTGGGTTTGTAATTTATATTAGATTCAAATCTTAAAATAAAGTTGAGAAGATATTAATCAATCTCATACTCATATCCTATGATTGGATTTTGATGTACGGGAGGTGAAAACGAATTTGGATTATCCAATTTACTCAAGTCGTATTTCTTGATAATTTTAACCAGCTTTTCGGCGTATTTTCTATCCTCTTGATAAATGCATTTCTGCAGGCCTTCTGCCCAAGATTTATAATCGTAATAACTGAATTGAAATAGGTGACGACAAGTTGCTTCCTCCATCAATAGATTGGTGTAGTCTATATAACTGTTCACAGCATCCGCATAAGCTCTGTAACAAGTAGATGAAATATCTCCATTAGATTTTGAGAAATGTGTTTCGCCTTTCCATCTAAGACCGCATTTAGTAGCAAAGTGATTATTGTTATCAATCGCCATTTCATTTGTCCCATTTTCTGACGAAAGAATTGCCTGCGCCAAAATGATACTCGCAGGGATTCCACTGCGCTTCATTTCTTGCACAGCGATATCGCCATATTGCTGGATGTATGCGTCGGCCTCTAAATTAGTAGATACAGTAGCCATTCCCAGTTGGGTGAAAAACAAAAGCGTAAAAAAAATATAAATAGTTCTCATAAAATCAATTGTGTTGGATTGAGTGTCCGTTCACATTGATTTTGTTTTCATAAAATGCACATTACACATTAAATTTATTTATATGTTTGAACAGATGTGTGACGCGCTTATTCCTGAATATATTCTAGCTTTTGTGTAAATATTCGGCATTGAAGAAACTTGAAGAGAGAAATTGCTGTTATAGCAATATCTGGAGCAAAACGTAGTACTCTAAATGTGACATATTAGTAGATTTTTATAGACATAATTAGCCAGTATTGGGTAATCATATCTCCAAAATAGGCTACTTTTGTGGCGCAATTAATTTTAGGGCATCTCTAATAATAACAATGGTATTGTATTGCCATTTCTAAAGATTGTATTTGTAATGGCTAAAGAAAAAACACCGAAAACAAGATACTCCGATACTGAATTGGAGGAATTTAAAGTTTTGATTACCGAAAAAAAGGAGAAAGCCGAAAAGGAACTTGAATTTTACCTTTCGCAGCTTTCGGAGACTTCTGATACTGGAGATGGTAAAAACAAAGGATTTGAGGATGGCAACAGTACTGTTGAAAGTGAAAGACTCAGCAGTATGGCCAATCGACAAAGAAAGTATATTCAGCATCTAATAAATGCTTTAGCACGTATAGACAATAAGGTATTTGGGATTTGCAGAGAAACTGGAGCACTCATCTCAAAAGAAAGATTGCGTGCAGTACCTCACGCCACGCTTAGCATTGAAGCTAAGCAAAAAAGATAGATTTAAAGCAAACGTATTGAACCGTAAAGTAGCTGTATTTTTAGTTATCCTGGTAGTCCTTGGATGTGATCAGGCACTCAAGGTATGGGTAAAGCTAAATATGGCTTACGCCTCTGATATTCCCCTTATTGGAAAAGAGTTTTTCAAGCTGCATTTTGTTGAGAATAACGGTATGGCCTTTGGAATCACCTTTGGAGGAGAAATGGGCAAGCTCTTCCTCACCTTATTTAGAATCATAGCCGTCTGTGGTTTAGGATACTTTATCAAATTGCTAATTGACAAAAAATCAAATCTTAGCCTTATTGTTAGCTTCAGCTTGATACTTGCAGGGGCATTAGGTAATATCATAGATAGTACTTTCTACGGACTACTTTTTTCGGGCAGTTATCATGGTGGTCTCGCAGAATTCCTACCTGCAGAAGGAGGCTACGCCAAACTTTTTCATGGCAAAGTAGTAGACATGCTTCATGTGGTATTTCTTAAAGGAGTATACCCCGATTGGGTCCCATTTTTAGGCAATAAGCCATATTTATTTTTCAAACCCGTATTCAATCTTGCTGATGTGGCGATTACCGCTGGAGTCCTTAATATTATACTTTTCCAAAGAGCATTCTTTAGAGGAGAAAGCTTAGACGCCGATAAAGAAGAAGTTGTGGAAGAAAGCAAGAATCTTGAGGATGCGGACAGCCTCACAGAAGAACACATAAATTCAGAAAACACAGAAGAAAGCGAATAAAAACACTTAAGCGTAAATAGTACTACGCATCGATATCCTCAGAATAAAAGTTATCTACCGCATTTACTGCTTTTCCAATCTTGTTATAGTCGATACTATAATGGATAAACTTTCCATCTCTATTGGTATTTACGATACCAGCAAGACGCAAAATACGAAGGTGTTGAGAAGTGATAGACTGTTCTAGATTAAGGGTATTGTAAATTTTATTGACATTGATGTGGTCATTTTCATCAATAAATTTGAGAATCTGCATGCGTAAAGGATGAGCTAGAGCTCTGAGTATTTCAGTGGACTCGCTCAACTTTTCGGTGTCGATAGCTTCAGGCGCTTTTCTCATTTGTTCGATTTGTTTTGTTGCCTACTTCCGGTTGAAAAAACCTAAGAGTGGATTAAAAGCCGCTCTTTACCCTTTAAATAGGATGAATTAGTATTGAGGTCAATACATACATATATACATAGCAAATATGGGATTTTTTTTCATCTTATCACAATGATTCGGCAATTAAACGTTAAATCACAGCTGACCAAGTTGTACAAATTCGACTCTCACGTTACCAATAAAGTATTAATATACAAGCGATTAGCATTTTGTGATTTAAGGTTTTTAAAAAAATTGCCGAATCATTCCTATTACAATAGCTCGGCAATCATACAAGTATAGGCACAAAAAAAATGCTGCACATCGTTAGATATGCAGCATTTTTAGATAAGCTTTTTATATAATATAAATGGCTAAGTTTCTTTGTAGTATAGGGGCTTAAATCATTTGCAGTTTGTTTACGAAGCCAATTCTTCGACTAATCTAGAAATTTGATTAAGTCTTTCCTTATCGATTGAGTAATAGATGAACTTACCTTCACGGTCCGTTACAACTACTCCTGCTCTTCTAAGGATGGCTAAATGTTGAGAAGCGACTGATTGCTCTAATCGAAGCTTAATATAGATGTCCGTTACGGTCATTCTATTCCCTTCCTCCAATAGATCAATAATACTTTGTCTCAACTTGTGATTCACTGCGCGTAAAACCAAAACAGCTTTTCTCAATTCAGCGTAATCTAATTCGATTTGATTAACACCGCTATTAAGAATTACAGTTTCGTCTTTTTGCTTTCTCATATACGTTATCTTTTATTGTTAGTACTGTTATGGTTTATTCCAAAACCGTACCAACAGAATATGATAAATATAATCGTAATATGTAACTACTATGATTATTAGTTAAAAATAAACATTTATTTTTAAAAATAAAAGAAACGACTAATTTAACGTAATATATATGTGACAAGAAAATCGGCGTTTTTATACCATTTTTAGGATAGCAATTTCTTCTTCGAAATCGTTATATTTGGCGGTTTCAGATACAAAGGTTTGCTATATGCGATGTCACAAAGTTCATTGCCATGAAACATTTCATGCGCCAATTCCATCTGATTTCTAGCTAAGCAAACCTGCTGTAAGATTTCATCCTGTCCAGGCCTTAGCCATTTTTCCACTTTATGCGCCCCATCCCCTAAAAACAAATTGTTTTCATTTTTATGATAGCGTTCCGAATAGCTTGTCTCGTCTAGTACTAATGCTTCTAGTGCAGATATAGTTTTGAGATTCAAGTCAAAACTTTCGGCATACACTTCCATACGCCGAGCATCCAACATTGGAGTGAGTACAGCCTTCCTTTCTTCCTTCTTAACCCCGTACGCAATTGCCTTCAAAGTAGGTATACAAAGCATAGGTAAATCCTGAGCAAAACAAATGCCTTTGGCCATCGCAAAACCCACACGCAAGCCCGTATAGGAACCTGGTCCCTGACTTATACTTACTGCGTCCAAATCAGAAATGTCCAACCCAGCCTGCTGCAGACTCTCCTGTACCATTAGTGTTCCTCTCTCACTGTGTGCAAAACCCTTCACCTCATTGACCTCTCCTAGAACCTTAAGATCGGCGCTGATCGCGATAGAGCAAACCTCCGTGCTGGTCTCCAGATGCAATATTTTTACAGATTTCGCCATAATGCAAATTTAGCGCTTTATACCATTTACCCATCAACAAGTTCAAGAATATAGCATCAAGTTTTTCTTTAATATAATTGAAATTTCGTACTTTTACATTCTAAAAATTATAAGCATATGTCATTCGAGATTGTAGGAAGAGTACACAAAATATATGATACCGAAACCAAAGGTAATAACGGTTTCCAGGCAAGAGAATTTGTCATTGAAGTTAGCGGCATGTATCCGCAGTTCATCAAGTTTCAGTTGACTCAAGATAGATGTTCTCTGATGGACAACTACGCTGTAGATAAGAACATCAAAGTATATTTTGACCTTAGAGGTAGAGAGTGGAACGATAAGT
>CAYWOZ010000121.1:0-10074 GCA_964458675.1 uncultured Saprospiraceae bacterium | reverse complement strand
TTGATTGCATAACCTTGTATAGTGAGTCTAAGGTGCTATTTAATGATTTTACTTGACCATCTTCATTTTGAATTACTTGAATTTTATTTTCAATATCTTTAATTGAAAATCTGATGTTTTGGTCTAAGCTATCTAATTTATGGATAAATGGATCTTCATATTTTCCCCTTCCATTTATACTTTCAAAATGTTCTTTAACCCATTCAATATCGACGTATCTATTTTTCAAAATGGGATGTCTTCCCACAAAATAATGATGTTCTGATTTGGCTAAATCCTCGGTTTTCTGCAAACTAAATGCATATAGGTTGTTTATTAAATTTTTATTTCTAAGCTGGACCTTGTCTAAATAGTAAATTGTACTGTCTAGATTGTTTTCGTTTTCAGCAAAAAAAATGGCGAGTAAATGATATGCAGAAGTAGTGTCAGAAAATTCTTGAGTGGATTGTAAGAATTCAAAGGATTCCATTTCTGCAGATGTACATGGGCCATAACCGCAATGTAAAATTCTTTTTGATTGGGCTTCGATATTGAAAATAACGAAGAAACACAATCAAATTAGGCATTTTCTCTTCATTTTGTTGAATTCCTAGATAGAATCAAATGGAGTAATTAAATTAATTGATAAACAGAATTTTGGTTGTTGCTGCACTTGGATTAAAAGTGTTGTCTGCAGTGCTAAAAACAAGATAAACTCCTGAGGATGCTTTTCTCCCATTATAGTCTCTTCCATCCCAAATGATTTGCCCACCAAGTGAAGTACCTTCAAATATAAGAGCACCACTAACATCAGTGATTTTCACATTAGCATTCATGGCTAATCCTTTGATGGCGATAGGGCCATCATAATCTGGGTGAACAGGATTGGGAAAAGCATATATTTTTTCATCATTGAGGGGGTTTCCTCTTACTGCATCCCCTCTCATAGAAATGACTCCTTGGTCAGTACCGATATAGACCACTCCGTTGTCATCATCAAAAGCAATGTCTATAATATTGTTATTTAATAATGGACTATTGGATTCATCGAAGAAGGCAATGTTTTCTGTTCCACTAGCGTCTTGGACAAATATACCATTGGAGGTTCCGAACCATTTTCGATTTCCACCATCAACGCCTATAGCATTAACACGTTCTCCTTTGAGGAGATTTTCTGTTTCGTCATCTACAAAATTTTCATCTACGATTCTAAGATTACCTGCGCAGATATCAGAGTCAAATGCAGATTGGCCACATTCAAAAACGATTACTCCATCTACCGTTCCTACCCAGATGTCCCCATCTTTATCCGCCTCTATTGAGAATACTTGGTTATCAGGTAGATTAGAGTTGGAGGTAGATATGATTCGAGATCTATCATCTGAGGTATCTTCGAAAGTACCATTATCATCATAGACCAATATGCCTTGGCTGGTACTGGTAATAATGGACCACTTAAATCCATCTCTATCTATAGCCATCTGCCCTAGATTGCTGGCAGGTGCTGGAAAGCTATGCCACTCTCCCTCATTTGTAAATACAGAAATTGGTTCAGGGGCTCCATTATTGGCCATCCATAGATTATTATTATCATCAAAGGCCATCCCTGCCACTCGTTCTCTAGTTTCATCCCCCGTTGCTCCCTGCAAGCTAGAGTTGGTTTCATTATATACGGTTACCTCTTCTCCATCTAATTCTATTAGTCCTCCCCAATATGTACCCAGATAAATTTTATCATTCTGTGGGTGCCCGAGTACACGAAAGAAATCTCTATCGGCGTCAACATCTTTTAATAAGGGTGGATTATCTTCGTAGATTCTATCCCACTCATTGTCAGAAAGTATAAATACTCCGTCTTCTCTTGCAGCATTATTATCATTATCCAATAGTCCACCACTGGCTATATATACATCCCCGTCTATAACAGCAATTTCATTTACAAAATTACTGAATGGGGCATTGAAAGTCATCTCTTGACAGTTGCCTCCTTCTCCATCGGTTTTTCTGATTCTTGTAAATCTGTCAGAAGACCAAATAGTTCCTTGTTCATCTTCCACAGCAAAATTTGGTCTTGCTATACACGAATTATCCAATTCAACTACTTCTTCTGTTCCAGGGTCAAAACTTATGAACTGTCCTTGACAGTTATCATTCCCATTATCCATACTGCATTTGTAACCTGCTAAAACTTTTTCGTTGTCCGCCGAAATAAACTGTGGATTAAAATTGTTCTCCGCTGGGCGAAGTGTTTCAAGAGCGTTTCCATCAAATCGAGCAAAACTACCATCTACATCTATATACAAATGGTCTCCTTTAGTTTGTAAAAGGTTAGTAAGATAGTTTGGTGGAAATCCTTCCGTAGAACCAAGTAATTGCCATGCCCCAAAGTCTTGCTGGTTTATATTTTCTGAGGCATCAATAAAGAAAATTCCATCCTCGGTTGCTGCATAGATGTTGTTGTTGAATATAGCTACATCGGAAACGGATAATCCCATGTCCACAGTGAATATGAATTCTTCTCTCTCCAAGTCAAACTTGGTGACTCCAAAACCATTGGCAAAATAGAGAAAGCGAGATCCCTCAAAAGTCATATTGTTGATAGATCTATCATTAAAATTTCCACCTGTTCTCAAGTCAGAAAATCCTATGATTCTTTCTGGAGTTACTAGGTCAAAAACAGAATTGGTATACGCGATAACAAGTAGGCCAGTCTCTTCATTAGTTCCAATGGTGGCAATTCCAGTTTCACTTAGACCATCAATCTTGCTGGCAAAACGAATCGTGTTTTCTTCTTTGTCCATTACGAGTAGAGAAAACTCCGTAGCGAAGAAAAGGAATTCATCATTTTGAGCAATATCCATAAATGTGGAATAGGGCAAATGCGCTTGCCACTGCCCGATGGCCAAATCTTCTTGTGCGATACTTAGGGTGGACACCAAAAGAGAAAATATAAATAAGAGAGTAAAGTGTAGTGTCTGTTTCATTTAGATATATCTTATAGTCTTAGACGGCTAAATACGGGCAATTATTGTAATTTTCAATCAAAAATGTCAAGCAGGTTGCGCTTTTTAACTAGCAGTATTGATTAAGAATAACAAAGCTAGAAAATCATCTGTACATTTTGCTTGTCTCCAGATATTCAAATACTTCTGGACTAACCAGATACTGGATACTATCTCCTTGCTGAATGCACTTACGAATATAGCTGGCAGAAATATTCATCATAGGTGCTTCGAACATTTTCACGGATGGATGATTTGCTAAATCTCCTTCTTCATACGCTGGCCTGCGATAGACATATATACTGTAGTCAGACAGAATTTTTTCATAATTTTTCCACTTATGCAGACTTTTAATATTGTCTGAACCCATGATAAGGACAAAGTCCTTGTTTGGATACTTTTCATCGAGGTAGGTCAAAGTATCAATAGTGTAAGAAGGTTTAGGAAGTTCAAATTCTATTTTAGAGGCTTTGAGTTTCGGGTTGCCTTCTATGGCGATACGGACTAGATGTAAACGATCATAATCTTTGGCAAGAGTGGCTCTCAGTTTATGTGGATTTTGTGGAGTGACTACCATCCATATCTCATCTAAATCCGTTTGGCTTGCCATGAAGTTGGCGATTATCAAATGGCCAATGTGGATAGGATTAAAAGATCCAAAGAATAATCCAATTTTCATCTTATTGATCTAAAAGCTTATCAAGAGATTTTTCAAAGTCATTGCTTATCTGTTCAATGTCTTCATCTAGTAGAAGCTCATGCTCATTGCTTAATGGGGTATCTACAAGCCACTGTCCGTCTATTTTGACTAAGAGCAACTCTTCAGTAAAGGGTTCCCCTCCTTCAATATATTTGCAAGTGCAGTTTGCGTCCACGGCATCTACTTTTTGGCGGCATTGCACGTTTTTAATTTCAAAGGCTAGTTTTTCTACATTATCCAGATCAGGAAATATCATTGACTTGATGGTGTCAATCATCTCCGCAGTTTGAGGAGTACTATAGCTCTTTGCTAATTCATAATTATTGTGGTAATAGTAATTTTCTAACCAAATGCGAGCAACACCTATTGGAGTGTTTTGCTTGCTCTCTTTTTTTTCAGTGGCACAGGATGCCAAAATGAGCGTAAACAAGAAAATCGGTGTTAGTTTTTTCACGCACTTACACTTAGCATAACTGGCATCACGAGCATTAGGATTTCTTCATTATCTGAAGCTTCACCTGGCTTTAAAATACCTGCTCTATTCGGCGTAGACATTTCCATGTTGATTTCATCTACAGTCAATACACTTAACATTTCTGCTAGGAACTTCGCGTTAAAGCTTATTTGTAAAGGTTCTCCTTCATATACACAAGACAATTGTTCAGTCGCCTCATTGGAGAAGTCTCTATCTTGAGCATTGATGGTTAAGCTGCCGTCCGAAATAGTAAAGGTAACTTGATTGGTAGTCTGGTTTGCATAAAAAGCAATACGCTTCAAACTGCTGTGTAGGTCACTGCGATTCACAGTCATATTATTCGGATTACCTACTGGAATAACAGCATTATAATCTGGGTAGCGACTGTCAATTAATCTACAAATCATTTGAACACCCTCGCTTACAAAAAATGCATTTGATTTATTGAAGGCAATCTTTAATTGATTGTTGCTTGACAAGCTGTTTTTAAGCTGTGATAGAACTTTCTTAGGTACGATAAACTGAGTGACCATTTCACTCTTAATATCTGTATAAGTATATTTGACCAACTTATGCGCATCAGTAGCCACCATGGTAATTTTGTCAAAATCTATTTGAAATAATACCCCTGACATGGCTGGTCTCAATTCATCATTGCTCGTAGCAAATAGCGTCTTTGATATTCCATTCACAATGGCCTTTGCAGGAATCGTTATTTCGTCCGTATCATTCGCCTCCGGCGTTTTTGGAAAATCACTAGCATCCTCACCTGCCATCTTATACTTTCCTGTAGAAGAAGTAATCTCAATTCCAAAAGTATCCATTTCAGCTCTAAAAGTAATTGGCTGTTGAGGCAGTGACTTAAGTGTTTCTGTCAAAATCTTAGCTGGAACAGCTATTTCTCCTCCTTCAGACCCGTTCACCTCAACTTCTGTAATGATAGTCGTCTCCAAATCAGACGCTTTAATGATTAGCGTATTGCCAGCTAAAGTGAAGTGATAGTCCTCTAGAATGGGCATCACAACGTTATTTGAGATGGCTCCAGCGGCTAACTGTAATTTTTTGAGTAATTCTGTAGAAGATACGCTAAAAGTCATAGGGCTTAAATTAAGTATTTAGACACAAAAATAGCATTTTTGCATGCCTTTGCTATCTAATTACTCCTGCAAATCACAAATAGTTACTAAAATAGGGCAACATATTGTTAAGAAGTGTTTGGCAGTTTTTGAAAACCTTACATCAATAAATGCTAACCATTTGATTATTAACACTTTAAGAAAATATGAGTTTGCTTCAAAAACATTGATAATCAACTACTTAACACACAATTACCAACCTTTTTTCTAAAAAAGATGCCAGACAGAACCCAAGCTCCCCCTATATCAAAAATTAAAAAGATTGATTTCCCTCATGCGGAGAAGCATATCTTGTCGAACGGCACCACATTGTGGGTCTTAAACGCTGGGATTCAGGATATTGTAAAGCTTGATGTGTTCTTTAATGCCGGTAGACCTTTTGAGGTAAAAAAGCTGGTGGCAAGGGCTACCTCTAAGTTGCTTTTAGAAGGAACTAAAAAGCATTCAGCTCAGCAGATAGCTGAAATTCTTGATTTTCATGGAGCTACCTTAGCCAGCCCAGTAGACTTAGATACTTCAAGCCTAATTTTATACAGCTTAGGAAAACATTTTCCCAAGCTGTTAGACCTGCTAGGGGAGGTGCTTACGCAACCCAGCTTTCATGAGGAAGAATTGGAACTATTTAAGCAGAATACGATTCAAAAATTAAAGTTCAACAACTCAAAGTGTGATGTTAGGGCTTATCGACAAGTTACAGAATCTATATTTGGACCAGATCACCCGTATGGTTATAACAGCTCTATTGAACTTATTAATTCGATAAAAAGAGAAGACCTGCTGAGTCATTTCTCCAATTTGTATAACGCGGATAATTGTACCCTGATTGCTAGCGGGAATATAAGTGAGGAAACGATACGACTCATAGATCAAAAGATGAGCACTATATTACCTCGAGGTGAGAAGCCTATTCCTACACTGAAATTAATGATTAAGCCTCCTAGCAGAGTAGATGACTTTGTTCCAGATGCTGTCCAGACTTCTATCCGTATTGGAAAAAGAATGTTCAGCAGATCGCATGAAGATTATGATGGCCTTTATGTGCTCAACACTATTCTAGGAGGCTATTTTGGAAGTAGATTGATGATGAATATTAGAGAGCAAAAAGGATACACTTATAATATTTTCTCGTCTTTGGATACTATGCTCCATGACGGTTATTTTTATGTCGGCACGGAGGTGGATAATACTTATACGGAAGAAACAATTAAAGAAATCTATGGAGAGATGGAACGTTTAAAAAAAGATCTTGTTGATAATATAGAGTTAGAGATGGTTAGAAACTATTTGATGGGCAATCTTTTAACTATGATTGATGGTCCCATGAATTCCTCTGAAGTAGTTAAAGCATTCCTTATCAACGAACTGCCTTTCAGCAGTTTTAACCGATTAATCTACAAGATTCAGACCATTGAGGCTGAAGAAATACGTACTTTAGCAGTAAAATACCTCCAACCCGAAAGCATGTGGGAAGTTGTTTCAGGAGGTACTAATAATTAGACTAATATATATAGGTAAAATCTTAATGAATTGTCCTATATTTTAGTTTCTTTTGTGCTTCTAGTCGATGATCATTGGCTTAGAGCTTTTTTTAGTGTTTACTTTATTCAATAAATGAAATTATTTAATTTTTTTACCCAGGAAGTGGCTATTGATTTGGGGACTGCAAATACCCTGATCATAGAAGATGGCAACATTGTCATCGATGAGCCTTCTATTGTAGCCATCAATAGACGCACGGGTGAAACTATAGCAGTGGGTAATAAGGCCATGCAGATGCATGAGAAAACCCACGAAAATATAAAGACAGTTCGTCCATTAAAGGATGGAGTGATTGCAGATTTTACAGCGGCGGAAAGTATGATAGAGGGGATGATAAAGATGATAGGAAGCAAGAAGAAGTTTTTTACTCATATGAAAATGGTTATCTGCATTCCTTCAGGAATTACAGAGGTAGAGAAAAGAGCTGTTTTCGAATCTGCTGACCACGTCGACTCTAAAGAGACTTATCTTATCTATGAACCTATGGCGGCAGCTCTAGGAATTGGCCTAGACGTGGAAGAGCCTATCGGTAATATGGTGATTGATATAGGAGGAGGTACTACCGAGATTGCGGTAATCGCGCTTTCTGGAATTGTTTGTGATCAATCCATCAGAACGGCTGGAGACGAGTTTACAGAAGACATCATGGACTACATGAAGCGCCAGCACAATATTCTTATTGGAGAACGTACTGCCGAACAAATTAAAATCAATGTAGGATCCGCTTTGATAGAGTTAGATAATCCACCAGATGACTATCCGGTAAATGGTCGTGATTTGATGACCGGTATTCCGATGCAGATTGTTATCAACTATAAGGAAATTGCAGAATCGCTTGATAAATCTATTTCTAAAATAGAAGAAGCTATACTTAAAGCATTAGAAATGACGCCACCTGAATTAGCTTCAGATATATATAAAACAGGATTGTATCTTACTGGTGGTGGAGCCTTGTTGAGAGGCCTTGACAAGAGAATTGCTTCTAAAACAAAATTAAATGTTCATGTTGCCGAAGATCCTTTAAAAGCGGTCGTTAGAGGTACAGGAATAGCGCTTAAAAATACAGACAGATTTTCGTTCCTGATTGACAGGAACAGCGTATAATACCCCTTTCATATGCGAAATCTAATATTGCTTTTTGTCAAGTATGGCAATATTTTTCTTTTCCTCTTTTTAGAGCTGATTTGTCTTGGCTTGGTAGCCAAGTACAATTCCTCACAGAATGAGATTTTTGTCAATTCCGCTAACATCCTTTCGGGAAGTGTCTATGGAGGCGTAAATAACTTCAAGCAATATTTTCAGCTGAGCAGTATATCTGATTCTCTAGCTTTAGAAAATGCTAGACTAAGAAAATTGCTTTACAATACCGAAGTGAATGAACTCGCCAAACGCGACTCTCTAATCAATCAGGATAGCGCTTTACAATATTCTTATATCACAGCCAAAGTCATTAACAATTCCATCAATCTAAACAACAACAAAATTACGCTCAATAAAGGACGCAAAGCAGGGATACAACATAGAATGGGAGTGATAGATGCCAATGGAATAGTTGGGATAGTAAAAGAAGTCAATGAGAATTTTTCGGTAGTACTCTCCGTGCTACATCGAAATGTCAGAATCAGCGCGGCGGTAAAAAATAAGGGCTACTTTGGATCTATGCAGTGGACGAGAAATAATCCATCCCTTCTTGATTTGACAGATATATCACGACATGCCAATATTGCCATAGGAGATACAATTGTTACTAGTGGGTATTCCACTAAATTTCCACCTAACATTACCTTGGGTATCATTGATACTTTTTGGTTGGAGCAGGGGGATGATTCCTACGCCATTGAAGTCAAGTTAAATAATGATATCAGCAATTTGAAATATGTATATGTAGTAGACAACTTGCTTGCTGAAGATCAAAAAGCATTAGAAGAGGCTACCAAAAATGAATAATCCTATATCAAGAAATATATTGCGTTTTTTGCTGCTGGTAGGCTTGCAAGTAGCAGTTTTTAAGCAAGTAGCTCCAGCCTGGGAGTATGGCATTTATTTTCATGTCATGCTCTATCCAGTATTTATAATGCTCATGCCATTTAGGTTTTCTAAAAATGCAGTGATTTTGATAGGCTTTGCATTAGGATTGATGTTGGACTTGTTTTATAGTTCTCCTGGAGTGCATGCCAGTGCTTGTGTATTTACTGCATTCATTAGACCTACTGTACTTCGTCTTACAAAGCCTCAGGGCGAGTACGATATACTCCATAGTCCCACTATGGCAAATTATGGATTCGTTTGGTTTGCCACTTATAGTGCCATTATGTTGTTTGCTCATCTTTTCTTTTACTTTGCGGTAGAGGCATTTACTTTTGTGTACATCGCGCAGATTTTGTTAAAAACATTTGGCAGCTTTATCGTATCTTATTTTTTAGTTATCTTATATCAGTTTATTTTCAATCCAAAATAATTGGCTAATTCTAATACCAATAGACAGTACATCATCCGCATCCTATTTCTACTAGGAGCAGGTTTACTATTGGGCAAAACGATGCAGCTGCAGATTCTAGATAATAGTTATCGAGACAGAGCACAGACTGCTGCTATCAATAAGTATGTCATGTACCCTTCGAGAGGATTAGTCTATGATAGAAACGAGGAATTGATGACGTACAATCAACCCATCTACGAACTCATGGTGACACATAAACAACTAGATAGCAATATGGATACCCTTGCCTTTTGCAATATCTTGAATATTGATAAAGAAGAATTCAAGGATAGACTCGATAAGAAATGGGGACGCAGATATTCTAGAAATGTTCCTTTTACTTTTATGCGTAGGTTGTCTGCGGTTTCTTACGGACAGCTACAAGAAAGCCTTCATGAGTTTCCAGGCTTCTTTGTACAAAAGAGAAACATTCGAGGGTATAGAGATTCCATTGCTTCTCATACCTTGGGATACATTAGTGAAGTTAATGCCGATCAAATCGAAAAAAATAATCTATACGCTCCAGGAGATTACATTGGTAAAGATGGTTTAGAGGCATACTATGAAACAGAACTAAGAGGTAAAAAAGGGCTCAAGTATCAACTAAAAGATAATGTAGGACGTATAGTTGGAGACTATAAAGAAGGTGACTTGAACCAAAGTGCTGTTTCTGGAAAAGATTTGAAAATTTCTTTAGATAATAATCTCCAAAGGTACGGCGAGCAACTCATGGTCAACAAGCTCGGCTCTATAGTAGCGATAGA
>CAYWOZ010000120.1:0-10217 GCA_964458675.1 uncultured Saprospiraceae bacterium | reverse complement strand
CCTGATTTTTCATTCGGAGTCACCAAGGAAGCATTGCCACTGAATACAAAATCATTGGTACTGCCATTAATATTTTGGTAAAAAGAATTGAGTTCATAGGAACTCTTTGTAGGGATTTTGCTAATGACATTGACCGTACCACCGATAGCGCTAGAGCCATAGAGTGAAGAGCCACCGCCACGTACCACTTCTATTCTTTCTATCATATTGGCTGGGATTTGTTCTAAGCCATACAGCCCAGTCAATGGACTGAAAATAGGTCGCCCATTGATAAGTATTTGAGAGTAGCCACCGGCTAGTCCATTCAATCTCAATTGAGTGTAATTACAAGTTTGACAGTTGGTCTCTACTCTCAAGCCTGGTTGAAATTTTAAGCCCTCTGATAAATTACAGGCTTGGACATTGTCTAAAGTCTCGCTGTTGACAACGTTAACAATCACAGCGGAATTAGTCCTTCTTTTGAAGGTTTTAGTTCCAGTAACTACGATATCATCCAAGGCAAATATGCTTTCATTGAGTTCAAAGTTTAGAGAAGCTACCTGATTTTGCTCACTGAGGGTTATAGTTTTGGTTTTATCTTCAAATCCAATATAAGAGGCAACAATGTCATAAGTCCCAAAAGGAATATTGTCTAACTGAAATTGTCCCTCCTCATCACTTTGAGTGCCACTAATAGGATCGGTAGAAATAGTGATAGTAGCTAAGCTTTGTAGCTTATTTGTTACGTACACTGTTCCTTGGATTTGCCCCGTTTGGCCAAAAACTGCAGTATGAATGAATACTATCACTAAGCAAAAAAGAACGGGTTTTAAAACTTGCATGAATACTAATTATATTGTTATACAGTGTAAAAGTACAATGTTAGACTGGTCTAACAAAATTAATCTGAAGAATGTTTACCTTTACAATTGAGTATTTTGAAATATCTCTATATCTATGCCATCACAAACGAAAGAAAATTATTTAAAAGCTCTTTTTTCTATCTCTCGGAAAAAGAATACTGTTTCCGTAACAGAACTCGCTGAGATGATGGAAGTTAGCAAGCCTACTGCCAATAGTATGGTGAAAAAGATGAAGGATAAAGGATGGCTAGATTATGAAAAATATAAGCCTCTTAAACTAACTTCAAAAGGGCAAAAAGTGGCAGCACTTATAGTGCGAAAACACAGACTAGCAGAGATGTTTTTAGCAAAAATTATGGATTTTGGATGGGAGGAAGTACATGCCATTGCCGAAGAAATGGAGCACTTGCAGTCCCCAAAGTTATTCGATAGAATGGATGAGATACTTGGCTTTCCCACAGAAGATCCACATGGCTCACCCATTCCTGATAAGACAGGAAAAATAGTGAATCCAAGTTATCTAAACCTTACCTCCCTAAAAGAGGGAGACAGTGCAAAAATTTGCGGATTGACTAATAGCTCAAAAGAACTTTTACTTTTTCTCAATAAGAAGAGTATTAGCCTCGGCACAAAACTAAAGATTCTAGAAATTGAAAAATTCGATCAAAGTTTTGAAGTGAAGCTCAAAAAAGATAAGGAGTCCATTCTCTTGACATATAATGTGTGCAAGTGCCTTTTGGTAGAGAAAACATAGTAGCTATATGATTCACGTTTAAACCCTATAAATTTTCAAGGCGCTCAATCCAAAATTTACTATCTCTTTTCCGCAAATGCTCCATATTCCGAGTAGGAATACTATCTACATCTGGATGATTATCAACAGCCTTACTCACAGAAGCCTCTCTCAATATATGAATCATAGGGTAGGGAGAGCGATTGCTATAGTTAGCGGAGTCATCCATTTCTGCATTGTCAAAAACGAAATGAGGGTGGAAGGCGACCAATTGAAAAGTGTTTCTAAGATTCGTATCCTCAAGCAATTGATCACAAGCATAATACCAATCCAAAAATTCTTCGAAGTCATTGCTTGCATTCGGGTAGATTATGATGCTTGTTTCTATGCCACTATCTGACCGTAATGACTCCCAAGCAGCAGCCATGTTTTCTAGCACTCCTAGCATCGTGTCAGATGCATCGACTTCCAGATGTAATTTACTCTCAGGAATGTGCTTTGCAAAAGGGCAGATGTTTTCACCTATGATAAATTGATCAATCCATTTTTGGGTGCGGGATAAAATCACTTGTTCGTTTTGCATAGAATAAAATTCCTACTAATCATTCAATTGAATTAAAGACTCCAGATCTCTGTCGTTGAATCTATATCGAGCTGAGAATTTTAGTACTTCGTATTGACCAGATGTCCCAATGCTGATATGATAATCGTATTGTTTCATAAGCAAAGATAGACTAAAGACACCTAACTCATAAAAACCATCTTCAAAAAATGGCGAGTCAAGTTCAAAATCAGTACGCAAACTCAATCCTATTTTGAGTAAGCTGTTTTGGCGGAATCTAAAACCTCCAGCTAGCCCAAACCAACCTTTGAGTTCATACAAAGGGTCCTCACCTAAAATATGCATATTTGTTATAATTACAAACTTATTGTTGAATGCATACTGTGCCTCAATATTTAGTCTTGCTGAGATGTTATTTTGAGAAGCAGTTGAAAAGCTACCTGTAAATGAACTAAGCCTTATATCTGCACTTGCAGTATAGTATTTGGGTTGGCTGAATAGCTCAAATGAACTTCCAAAATTCAATGCGAGACGCTTTTTTACTAAAAGTGCATAATTAAGACCGAGTATATGATGCCAGTCAAATCTTTTAAATTGATTGACATAGTCTTGGTAAGGAATAACGTTGGTTAAATTAAACCATTCATTGTATACTGTAGAAGTAACAGAGTAATTCGGTGACCTCTTAGTTATATTTAACTGATAGCCAATGGAAATAAAACTTGATCTTTTCTTTTTGGAGTTGATGAGAAAATGATAATTGATAGTGCCGCCAAAATGTGTGTCATTCCAGAGTTTCTGTTTATTTCTTGTATATCGATGCATGTGAAGCCCTATAGAAAGCCTAGATCCTTCATCGTACAAAAATGACTTTTGTAAAGAAATAAAATAGTCGTTTCTAATATTAGCCTGAATTGGAATTTTAGGGTCAAAATTAAAAAGGTCTTCGTATTGCGGGTTTCTATTAGTAGGAGCTCCAAATAATACAGGTGTGCCTACGGATTCCAGCTTTCCAGATAATAAACTCATTTGAATAGAACAATCAGAGGATAATCCCTGTATTACTGGAAGATACAAAACAACATTATCCCAAGCGCCCACACTCGCATACTTCTGTGCATACAGTGATGTTAAAGAAAAGAAGGCTATAAAGAAAACGCTGACTCTAATCATACTTCAATATTAATGAAAAGAAATAAATATCTGATATGCCTTAACACTAAATAGGAGAAAGAAAATTTCCACTCAATTCCCAATAGAAATCAATGAGTTAGTATCTCTTTCATCCATTCGGAACACCACACCCAATTTGGCAAAAGTTATGTTCTCTAGTCCAAATGTAAGCGCAAATTTAAATCGCTTCATATCGAGAGATATATTGCCAGCAGAGTAAAAGGTGTTTAAAGTTGACTCGCTAAGAACTGGGTAATTAATAAGCAATAGTTTCAACAAATTAGTTTTGAAAATACGAAATCCAAACCCATAGGCTACCTGATTTTGTTCAGCGAAGATGGCGTTGGCTTGCAGCATAAAGTTTTTACTAATTCTTTGTTGTAATTCAATATTCCATAGAAATATGCTCTGAGGTCTGGATCGAAAAGACACGGAGCCATTAAAATTTCTAGAGAACGAACGAGCCACTTTATATTGACTGCCACTAAAGGCGAAGCCTAAATTTACCGCAGTTGTCTTCTTTCTCATGTAGGTGTAATTTAAACTAACAGTTTGATTAGCCCCTGCATTCCTAAACTGCGCCTGATATTCGTCAAGACTTATAGTGGGCTCTGAAAGTAATCCGTAGGCATAAGAAGTGACCCCACGATTTGGTGTTTGAAAAAGTATGTTGAGTTGATAACCGAAAGACCAGTTTCTTGTGATTAAGGGAGTGATTTTCTTTATAAAATGTACATTGATGCTAAATCCTATCCCAGTGGCATCTTGAGATATCTGGCGAACTCTTTTAGAATGCTGCAGTTGTAATCCACCTGTCAGTTTACACCTTTCCAAAAAAGGAATCGTTTTTTGGTATCCTAAGAAGTAGGAATTTTTGATATCTACCAATTCAGGAAGCTGCCCATTAAAGTCTATGGTACGCTCAAAGTCTACTGGATTTATAATTGTACCTGGAGGTAGATCTGGAGTCAGGGTTTTCTGAGAAAATATATTCATCTGAATGGACTCATTCGTAGTAAGTCCTACGATAGATGGATTGTAGCTGAGTGCATTGTCCCAGGGAGCCGCGCTGATATAATTTTGTGCATTAATACTTAGACTCAAACACAAAATTGGTACAAATAGAATTAATCGAATCACATTCAAAAATAGGAATTATAAAATAAAATTTGAATGTATTTATGTCTTGAGAGAAATGAAACTGGAATTCTTTGACAATCATACAACTCCAATATTCTCTGAAGTTCTCAAAATACACATAAAGTGCTGCCGTCTTTTCAAGAATCTAAAATTGAGTCTACTCCGAAAAGTAGCGGATTGCCAAAAATGAACTATTTTGGATGAGATTTTTTCTTTTCGAAATTCAGTGATGCCTGTGCGACTACTAGTCGGCGTGCCTGAGCATCAGTGGATTGAGAAAAGAGGAAATATTGCGAAAAGAGACATTTTAGGGTTTCGTGACTTTTCGGAGTGGACTCAAAATTTATACATCATAGAAATAAGGCTCAGGCCTTATTCTTTATTCTGTCGTCCCCCACTGAAAATGCAGGGCATGCCTATAGGACTGTTGGAATAAAAGTCTTGATGAAAATTACGTTGATTTTTAAATCTAGATGATTATCCAAAAAATCTTTATAACGAAAAGTGCCGGAGAGCTTGTCCCGCCTTTTGCGGGATACGACAGATTATAGCCAAGGGTGTAAACCTTTGGAATAAACAAGGTCAAGATCCAATTTGCGTGATTTATTTTTGAAAAATCGTGACAAATTGATTCAATAGAATATCCCTAAATAAAATCTCTACTCCAGATATTGGAACTTTTTCTTCGAACAAGCGATAGGAGCCAGACCACCTTTTGGTGGGAGTGCGGAGCACCGGAGCAAAGCGGAGTGGCGCATAGCGCGGTCCTGGGTTGCGCTGGTAGGCGGCTAGCCCAGGATGGTCCCAAAACAAGATTTAAAAAGTATTTAATTCCAACAATTTATAGTATCTTCCATCTCCAAATAATCAATATAAAACGAACTCTCAATTAATTGAAACAAACATTTATTATGAAAAATTATATCTTGATTTCCTTTATTTGTATTCCGCTTTTATTTGCCTGCAAAGCAAAACAAGAAGTGGTCAATGCGACTAAGGATTCGATGGTGGAAAAAAACAGTGAATTAATGAATAAAGGTGGCAAAGAAGAAATGATAAAAGAGATTATGTATCCCACAACCAAAAAGATGGACCATGTAGATACCTATCATGGAATCGATGTGCCTGACCCATATAGATGGCTCGAGGATGATCGCTCGGATGAAACCGCAGCTTGGGTAAAGGCCCAAAATGAAGTGACCTTTGGTTTTCTAGATCAGGTTTCATTCAAAAATAATATTAAAGGTCGCTTGAAAACCCTCTTGGATTATGAACGTATTTCTGCTCCATTCAAAGAAGGGAAATACGAATACTTTTATAAGAACGACGGACTGCAAGATCACAGTGTTGTGTTTCGCACGGAAATCGACAAACCAGATTCTGAACCAAGTATTTTTATGGATCCAAATACATTCTCCAAAGACGGGACTACTGGTTTGAGAGGTATGTTTTTTACCGAAGATGGGTCCATCCTAGGGTATATGATCACAGAAGGCGGTTCTGACTGGCGTAAGATTATAGTTATGAATTCTCAGGATAAGAAGGTTATCGGGGATACGATAAGAGATGTGAAATTTAGTGGCCTTTCTTGGAAAGGAAATGAAGGCTTCTACTATAGTAGTTATGATAAAGTCAAAGACGCAAGTGCTTTGAGTGCAAAGACACAACTCCATAAATTGTATTATCACAAACTGGGAACGGACCAGTCTGAAGACCAATTGGTGTTTGGTGGCGAGGCACAACCCAATCGATATATAGGAGGATTCGTGACTGAAGATCAAAATTATTTGGTAGTCTCTGCTGCTCAGAACACCTCTGGAAATCAATTGTATATAAAGAACCTAAAAAAGGCGGGTAGTGAATTTGTATTGGTAGAGGATGACTATTTTAGTCGTACGAATTATGTTGATAATATAGGGAGCAAATTTTACTTCCAAACGAATGTAGGCGCCCCTAATTATAGAGTGGTTACCGCAGATGCTACTACTCCCTCTAAGAAATATTGGGTGGATCTAATTCCTGAAACGGAAAATGTGTTGAGTGCCAGTACAGGTGGTGGAAAGATTTTCACTAGCTATTTGGTTGACGCCAAGACACAGGTCAAACAATATGACATGAATGGAAAACTAGAACGTGTAGTGACTCTTCCTGGTATCGGATCCGCCAATGGATTTGGGGCAAAGAGAGAAGACAAAGATTTTTATTACAGCTTCACCTCATTTACTTACCCATCTACAATTTTTAAGTACGACATCGCTTCTGGCGAATCTAAACTATACAAAAAGACGGATATCGACTTTGATCCAGATATGTTCGAGACGAAGCAAGTTTTTTACACAAGTAAAGATGGGACAAAAGTGCCGATGTTTATCACACACAAAAAAGGCCTCGAGATGAATGGCAAAAATCCGACTTATCTATATGCATATGGAGGGTTCAATGTGAGCTTGACGCCACGGTTTAGCGCAGCTAGATTGGTGTGGCTCGAGAATGGGGGCATTTATGCTCAGCCCAACCTCAGAGGCGGAGGGGAGTATGGAGAGAAATGGCACCTCGCTGGCACTAAGATGAATAAGCAAAATGTGTTCGATGACTTCATTGCAGCGGCAGACTATCTGAAGACCAATAAGTATACTTCTAGCGACTATCTTGCGATTGCTGGGGGGTCTAATGGAGGCCTTTTGGTAGGTGCTACGATGTGCCAAGAGCCAGGTATCGCGAAGGTCGCTTTACCAGCGGTAGGCGTGATGGACATGTTGAGGTACCACAAGTTTACAGCGGGAGCAGGCTGGGCAGCGGACTATGGTACTGCAGATGACAGTCCAGAGATGTTTGAATATCTACGCAATTATTCTCCAGTACATGCCCTCAAAAAAGGTACACATTATCCAGCGACGATGGTGACTACAGGAGACCATGATGATAGAGTTGTACCTGCGCATTCATTCAAGTTCGCGGCGACTTTGCAAGAGATGCATGAAGGCGAAAACCCTGTGCTGATTCGTATCCAAACTAAAGCGGGTCATGGTTCCGTTTCGACTACGCAGGTCATTGATTTGCAGGCTGACATTTACTCATTCTGCTGGCAGAATATGGGTGTCAATCCATTCGAAAAGTAATATCTAGTAGGCTCATTATGGGCCATCCTCATCACTATTATTAGCAGCTTTTTTGCTGCTAATAATAGTGATGAGGTCGCTACGATACAGAGCTCGCTACTCGCTCGGCCACCTACCTCATATCACCCACCACCAAGCCATCAGGTAGGCGTCTGGTCCTCCGGACACACTCTTCCTCATCGCTTGTCCGAAAAAGGAATTGCCTAGCTCATTAACAACTCATTATACCTAATTACTATCCCATTAAGAGCAATTGTACTTCCAAAAAGCTTCCTTTGTATTAGAGGTGAAAAAATGTGGGTTAAATGTATATTTGCATCAAAAATAAAGAGTGAATCGGACAGAACAACAATATCAAACGGCTGCGAATACCTGTGAAAACGTTTTTGTCCAAAAAACGAAGGATTATGGCACCGCTTGGCGCATTTTGAGAACCTCTTCACTAACTGATCAACTATTTATAAAGGCAAAAAGGATCAGAAGCCTCGAGACCAATGCAGAACAAAAAATTGAAGAAGGTGTTGAACCTGAGTATATTGGCTTGATCAACTATAGCGCAATGGCTTTGATTCAAATTGAGCTTGGAGATTCCGAAGAATTAGAGCTAGACCATCAGTTAGTCGAGAGCCTATACAAAACCCAAATCACTAAAACCAAAGACCTCATGATGGCTAAAAATCATGATTATGGAGAAGCTTGGAGAGATATGCGTATCAGCTCTTTGACGGATCTAATCTTGATGAAAATCTTGAGACTAAAACAAATAGAAGACAACGATGGGCAGACTTTGATATCTGAAGGGCCGGAAGGAAGCTATAGAGATATCATCAACTATGCGATGTTCGCCCTCATTAAATTATCTGAAAATAAGTAATAATAAGTCCTTACTTCTCGGAGTAGACTCAACCATAATCATAGAATATGACCCTTACTCAAGTAATAATCATGTGTTTAGTCGTCGGCTTAGTTCTGACACTCATGGTGGAATATGTTTTTAAAAGAAGAAAAAGCTGGTTGCTTTCCTTCGTGCAAAATTTCACTGGATTCTTTTTTCTATTTTCTGGAATAGTGAAAGCAGTAGATCCATTGGGTACTGCCTATAAGATGAATGATTATTTTGCAGAATTCCAAGATCAGTTTGCGCGCATGGGAATGGAAACTTTCTCGGAGTTGTTTCCTTGGTTAGCAAGTTTTAGTACAGGTTTTTCTGTTGGGATGATTGTCTTGGAATTGGCTCTAGGAGTAGCATTGATTGTTGGTTTTAGTCGATTCTGGACAGCCATTAGTTTCTTTCTTTTAGTAGTTGTCTTCACTATACTTACTGGCTTTACTTATTTGACAGGATATGTTCCGGGAGAAGATTATGTTCAGGTGGAAAAGCAAGGCATCACTAAGGAGGTGTTAGATGGAGAAGGAAGAAAGCTAATCGCTGAGGGCTGGACGAAAAAAGCGGATATACCTATGCACTTTTTCAAATTTAGTAAGTGGGTACCCTTCGATAGCAATAATCAAAAAGTTACCGATTGTGGTTGCTTTGGAGATTTTTTGGTACTGAAGCCTAGGATATCTTTCTATAAAGATCTATTCTTAATGATTCCTGCATTCTTGATGTTGTTTGGGTATAAAAGGAGTCACCAATTGTTTAGCCCTAATATTCGTACCATCATTGTAGGAATTTCTACAGTAGGATTCTTATTGTATTGTTTATCGAACTATGTTTGGGATATTCCGAAAGTAGATTTTAGACCATTCGCCAATGGGGTAGATATCAATGCGAAAAAAGCTGCTGAAGAAAAAGCTTCCGAAGAAGCCCCTGTTAACTATAGACTTATTAATAAGGCATCTGGTTCAGAAGAATTTATGCCAATGGATACCTATATATCGAAGTACAAAAGCTATCCTAAAGAAGAGTGGGAAATTATTCAAGAAAGGGGAGAGCCTGCTATAAAGACAACAAAGATTTCTGAATTTGAAGTAAGTGATACCCAAGGAAATAATGTCACGGAGGATATCTTGTCTTATGAAGGAACTTCTTTTATGATAGTGAGTTACAAATTGTATCATGATACGGAGCAAGAAAACTATATAGAGAATGATACTATTTTTGCAATGGATACTTTAGATGCCGAGGTGATTAAGCGAGTCGTTAGTGTGACTCCTATTCAAAAAACAAGAGATAAGTATATTTGGAATACAGTCCAGTTAGACGCGTATAAAAACAAGGTGATTCCATTAGCTAATAAGGCTAAAGCGTCAGGTGTGCGGACCTATGCGATTACGGCTTATGCTTCTGAGGATAAAGTGAACTCGTTCCGTTCTGCAGTAGGAGCTGATTTTCCGATGTATACTGCTGATGATATATTACTAAAAACTATTGTGAGGTCAAACCCAGGAATACTCCTTATCAAGAATGGTAAAATCTTGAAAAAATGGCACTATAAGAAGTTGCCTGAGTTTGAAGCTATCAAAGCAGCTCATTTGTAGATTTGAAAGACTTTGTGCTCTTATATTTTTAGAGTTTATCATAACATTCTGACATATTGTGGAAAAGAAAAACTAATATTATTGAGTTTCTAATAAAATTAGTTTTTCTTTGTCACGATGAGTCTTCTCCGAAAAGTCATAATTACCAAAAATGAATCTTTTGG
>CAYWOZ010000119.1:0-10430 GCA_964458675.1 uncultured Saprospiraceae bacterium | reverse complement strand
TTCCCCGCCTACGTAAAGGTAGTCGGGCAAGCCTCCTTATTTTGATCCGCTGGATTAAAATTGCTTCGGATCATTTGGTCACATCACTAGTCCAGATGGGTATTAGAGTTATAGAGAACTTACGACTTAGGCATGGTGGGTAGAGGGTGAGGGGTAGTAATGGTGCCCCATTTATGGGGCAGTCCTGTTCCGAAAGCATTCGGGACTTTTGGGACGGGAGCGAAGCGAACCCATGCATGACCCGACCCAGTTTTTTCCAGCTGGGGCACCCCAAAATCATTAAATCACTTTATATTTATGGCATGGATACACCTAAATATATTCCATTACTAAATCAAAAAGGCGCTATACTCTTTGTGATATTGGCAGGTATATTTATTACCAATGCGCTCATCGCCGAATTTGTCGGAGTGAAAATATTTGCTTTAGAAGATACCCTGGGGCTCGAAAAGTTGAACTGGAATCTCTTTGGACAAAAAGGATCCTTGATGCTTTCTGCGGGTGTGTTGATATGGCCTGTCGTATTCATCATGACAGATGTAATCAATGAATATTTTGGTAAACGAGGAGTGCAATTTTTGTCTTACTTGACAGCGATACTTATAGCATTTGGGTTTGTAGTGATATTTATGTCTATACATTTGAGCCCAGCAGATTTTTGGATTGGTGATTTCAAAAGTAGGGGAGTCGATGATATGCAGGTCGCATTTAGTGCTGTGTATGGCCAAGGGCTTTATATCATAGTCGGCTCTATCATTGCTTTTTTGGTAGGGCAATTGATCGATGCAGTTGTTTTTCAACGCATAAAAAGGATGACTGGGGGGAAGTATATATGGTTCCGTGCAACAGCTTCTACTGTGTTATCCCAATTGATAGATAGTTACTTAGTGATATATATAGCTTTTGTAATAGGTAATGACTGGTCTTTAAGTTTGTTTCTCGCAGTCAGTACTGTCAACTTTCTATACAAAGTGTTGATGGCTATATTGTTTCTGCCTCTATTGTACCTAGTGCATTGGATTATAGACAAGTATCTTGGAAAAAAAATAGCTTCTGCTATGAGAGCAGAAGCTATGCGAAACCAATAAACATTGGTGACTTGGGGTCATTTGTTTAGTGGGTAAAAGTAATGTGTTTAATGGGGGTTAAGCATTAAAGCATCTGGTTAGATTCATTAATGTTGCAATTGCACTAATTATTATTGGGCAGCAACTTCATTTACATTGTCAGTAGCCTGCTGGCCTTCTTTAAAAAGTGTTTTTTGAAAATCTTCTAGCAAATATTCTTCACCATCAACGATATGAAAAATCTGAATATCAAATGATTTTCCTAAGATTTTCTTCTCGTTAAAGAATGAAATTTTAATCGGTTCACCTTCATATACAAAATCAAAGTATGATGAAGCTTTTAATTGTTTGTCAGTAGTAAAATTCAAATAAGTGTTTAAGTCTGTTGACAAAACTCTCATTCTGAATTGCTTATCAAGCAATGCATTTGTATTCTCGGATTCAAGATTGAATTGCAAGAAAGTGTATTTCCAATTTTTAGCTCCGTTTTTAAGTTTTTTGATTTTACGGCCATATCTATCATTTCTACATGCAATATAATTGTAGATAATATCCGTATTTTCAATTAAGCTGTAGATTGGAGACTTGGATGAAAACTCATCCTCAGCAGTTTCAACTGCAGCAATTTCCTCATCATCCGTCATTTCAAGTTGACTAAATAATCTTGGCTGTTCAGTAGGTTTAGAGAATAATACCTCCTGAGATACCAATGGGTCATTGAACTCTGTGGTAGGATTTGACATGGGTTCAACATCTATGTTGAATTGGATTTTAGCTTCATTATTTTGGATGCTTGCAAACGCATCTTTGGTGTTCTTTTCTATTTTTGCCAAGGCATCATTTCTCTCTTCTAATGCAGCTTGGATATCTTCAATTTTAGTTTGCGCCTCTGCTATTTTGTTCAACTCTTCATTCTGTACTGTGCTCATTTCATCAGAGTCGGGTGAAGGCATTATTGCACTATTCCCTGAGGCTATAAGTAATTCTGACTGATGCCTTGCTCTTATTTCTCTTCCTTTGATTAGTTGATCTAACTGTCTCTTAGTATTGTAGTTTTCAAGCTCTAATGCAGTCATCTCAGATCTTAAATCAGCTGCTTTAGATGCATATGTCTCTAATTCATCTCTCAATAAATCATTTTCATTGATTAGATATGCGTTTTCAGTTCTCAGATTGGTTATTTCTGTTGAAAAGTCATAGAGAGAAGATTCTAAATCGTCAATACATTCGTTTTGAGCAGCAATGACTATTGAAGAATTATGGATTTTTTGTTCAGATTGAATAAGAAGCGCTTGGATGTCTTCACTTCCAGATCCTGTAAAAGCATAAAAGCCTAAGAGACAGATAATTCCGATAATTGGGCTAAGTAATAAGTTTTTCATTTTGTACGATTTTATTGTCATTTTTTATATGTGACAAAATATGTATTTGTATTAAAGTGAATATCATATACTTATGAATATAACGAAGTGTTTATATGTATGTTGCAAATATTTATTGCATTGTAATTGTGCTAAAAGAGACAAAAAAACCTTTTAAAACAGTATTTATTATTTTGTGCAGAAAAAAGATGGCTGTACAAGCAACAAATAGAATATTGATGGTTCGACCTGCAAACTTTGGGTTTAATATAGAAACCGCTAAGAACAATGCTTTTCAAAACAAAGCTTCATTAGCAAAGCATAAGAATGCGAATCAAAAGGCGCAAAAGGAATTTGATCTTTTTGTATCGAAATTGGAGAAGGCGGGTATTAGTGTAGATGTTTGGGAAGATAGAGCGAAACCAGTCAAGCCAGATGCCATTTTTCCCAATAATTGGATTTCCTTTCACCAGGACGACAGTATTGGTCTTTACCCTATGAATGCTAGATCAAGACGAAAGGAAAGAGATCCTAAAATAGTGAATTGGATCAAGAGCCAATATCAAGTCGAAAAGATTGTAGACTTTACGGCTTATGAAAGGGAAAGTATTTTCTTAGAAGGAACAGGCAGTCTCATACTAGATAGAGTCAATAAAGTGGCTTATGCCTGTTTAAGCCCTCGCACGGATGATGTTTTGATGGATAGGTTTTGTAAATTATTTGGCTATAAAAAAAGACTGTTTTCGGCAGTAGATCAGAAAGGGATGGATATCTACCATACTAATGTAATGATGGCGATGGGCAATTCGTTTGTGGTGATTTGCAACGAAAGTATACCCAATAAGAATGAGTGGGAGGTGCTAGAAAAGCAATTTAAAAAGAATAATAAAGACACTGTCAATATCAGTTGGAAGCAAATGAATCAATTTGCTGGTAATATGCTTTTGCTAAAAGACGCGAAAGGAAAAAATGTGATTGTGATGTCTACTCGCGCACACAAGTCATTAAGTGCAAAGCAAATCAAACAACTGAAAAGCCATGGTCAGATCCTGCATAGCGATATTAGAACAATAGAGGACCTTGGGGGAGGCAGTGTACGGTGTATGATGGCGGAGGTCTTTTTAAATTTGAAAACTGCTTAAAAATTGTTTAGATTCAAGTGTTTATTTTTAAATTAAAATTAGTTTAATATGAAAAAAAATATTCTTATTTTCTTCGCTTTTGGCTTTTTGGCCTCTACAGCAAATGCACAATATCGCTTTACTTCTACTCAAGACATAGAATGCACTGAAGTCAAATCACAAGGTTCTACAGGAACTTGTTGGAGTTTTGCTACGTCTTCTTTTTTAGAGTCTGAACTGATTCGATTAGGGAAGAGTAATCCTGATATATCTGAAATGTATGTAGTAAGAGAAATATATAAGGATAAGGCTAGGAACTATATATTACGTCAAGGTAAGGCCAACTTTAGCCAAGGTAGTTTATCTCATGATGTAATCAGAGTATTGAGTACGAAAGGCATCATGCCACAATCTGCTTTTGCGGGTAGAGCACCAGATGAAAAAAGATACAACCATAGTGAGATGGAAGCTGTATTAAAAGGAATGTTAGATGGAGTTCTTAAACAGAAGAGCGTTAGTACTAAATGGATGACTGCCTTTGATAAGGTGCTTGATGTGTATTTGGGAGAATGTCCCAAGGACTTTATAGTAGATGGCAAGAAAATGAAGCCAAGTGAATACGCTGCGGATTTGAATCTTGATGCAGAGGATTATGTGAATATTACTTCCTTTTCTCATCATCCTTTTTACAGTAAATTTATTTTGGAAATTCCTGATAACTACTCTAATGGATCTTACTATAATATACCTTTAGATGAATTAGTAAACATTATAGATCACGCTGCAGAGAAAGGATATTCTATTGCTTGGGATGGAGATGTTAGTGAAAAAGGATTTTCTTCCAAAAATGGAATCGCTATTCTTCCTACTGACCCTAAGCGCGAGGATTTATTTGAAAAGCCAGGTAAAGAATTGAGCGTGACGCAAGAAAGCCGTCAAGCAATGTTTGAATCTTTTGCTACTACGGATGATCACTTGATGCAAGTAGTCGGCACAGCAAAAGATGGAAAGGGTACAAAATATTATAAAATTAAAAACTCTTGGGGAGAGATTAGTGATTACAAAGGATACTTGTATATGTCTAGGCCTTACGTACAAGCGAAGACGGTATCTATAATGGTGCACAAGGATGCTATCCCTTCAGAGATAATGAACAAGTTAGAATTGTAAAAGAATAATCTTACTAGAGTTATATAGAGTGGCGGATTTGCTTATACAGCAAATTCGCCATTGTGTTTTATGGCTTGATGCACATGTGCTAGATGATGTTCTGAATGCCATGCATAGAGGCTTAAAACTGACATCAAATCCCAATCATTTTTATAGCCAAGGTGATGGTATTTTCTTTCATAATCCGTAGAACCCATATTATTTAGCACTACAGTCCAGCGCGCATGTATGCCTTTGATAATGTCAAGGGAAGGTTTAATATCTAAGTGTTTTGCATCAGGTAGTGTAGCCCAAATCGCCTCTTCATATCCTTTGATTTCTGGATGCTCCTCGGTTAATGCAAACTTATATCTGATATATGCATTCATGTGACTATCGGCAAGATGATGGATTACTTGGGCTACAGTCCAACCATATGGTCGGTAGTTTAATTTCAGTTGTTCTTCGCTTAGATTTGCAGTAGCATTTTCCAGTTTTGAAGGCAAGTCTTGGATTTTTCTAATCCAGGTAGTCTTCATAATATTTGCAGATTTCTGATCGTAGGTTCTTTTGCCAATAGGGTATTTCAATTTATCTAAATCCATCTTAATTTCTCTTGATTGAAAGTGTTCCACAAAGTAGAGAAATATTCAGTAAAGCGTATTATTATTTTCTTAATCTGAAGGGACTTATTGACATGCTAGATTCAAATAGTCTTGGAAACTAAAACTCATGCAGTAAAAATATAGGTATTTGGAGCTAATTATATGAAATACATAGAATTGCAAACACGTTGTTATATTTTACTTTATAAATTTGAGGTATAACAAATTAGATTGTCTATTTTTGCTTAAGAACGAACTAATAAGAGGAAATGGGTAAATACCCGATCATACGTCAGTTGGATGCCATGGATTGTGGTGCGGCTTGCCTTGCTATGGTAAGTGACTACTATGATTTGGGGCATAGTCTAGCCTCCTTACGAGAGATTACCTTTGTAGATAGGGATGGTGTTTCTTTACTCAATATTAAATCTGCTGCTGAAAAAATAGGTCTAGAAACGCTTCCTGTAAAAGTTGGATATAATAAGTTGATGACGGATTTGCCATTGCCCGCTATCGTCCATTGGGATCAAAATCATTTTGTGGTAGTTTTTGAAATGAACGATAGCCATGTGCTCATCGGAGACCCTGCTTATGGAGAAAGGAAATCGAGCAAACAAGACTTTATCAAGAATTGGATTTCTGCAGGCCAATCCGAAGGAATAGTTTTATTAGTAGAGCATTTGGAGGAAGAGGGTGAAACAATCAAAAAGTCGGACGAAAATTTTGAACAAACTAAGGTAAGTTCAAACTCTAATCAAAATGTAGCAAGAGAAGCTACTGCTGTTGCAGCTGCTAGCTCCGCTTCTACAAGTATTTTGGGTCACCTAAAAGGGAATACGAAATTTTGGATACACTTTATTCTTGCGAGCATTATTTTATTAGTGATTTATTTATTCTTGCCCTTGGTCATCAAAGAGCTTATAGATGGAGTGCAAGAAAAAGAATTTGATTTATTAGAAAAAGGTCTTTTTGCATTTGCTATGCTGGGCTTAGGACAAATAGTTTTAGAGCTTTCGAGAAATTGGATGTTTCAACAAGAAGCCGCAGTAACCAATGCGAAACTTGTTTCTTCTTATCTAGAAAAATTAAGCCAACAGCCCATTCGTTTTTTTGAGAAGCGATTGAAATGGGATATCCTTCAACGAGTCTATGATAATTATAAAGTAGGCGCTTTTTTTCAATCCTCTTCTGTTCAAGCGGTTTTCTATTTGATTATGTTAATAGCTTCAAGCATTGTTTTGTTTTTACTTCATACTCATATCTTTATCGTTTTTGTAATTGGTGTTCTTTTACAATTGATTATAACTCGTTTTTTCAATCGAAGAAGACAGTTTGCTAAACAGTCTATGTTAGAGAGTAGTGCGAAAAGCCAGCATTTATTGTTAGAAATGATTAATGGGATTACCGCTATTAAGCTTCATAATGCGGAAGCTTATAATCAATCTATCTGGGAGAAAAACCAGGCAGACATGCTGACAGACAGTTTGCGATTTCATAAGGTAGACCAATATCAAAAAACAAGTATTAAGATTGTAGGCTGGATTATAGAATTGGTAATTCTTTATTTTGGACTTCAATATTTCATAGAGGGCTCATTTACGATAGGCGGGCTTATGGCAGTCATTTATATTTTGGCATATTCAAAGAATGCTTTCGTAGAATTCTTTGAACTCGTAGTTGAATATCAAGAAGTAAAATTAAGTTTTAGACGATTATCAGAAGTGTCAGATATCGTTCCTAAACAATATAGTATATCTGACTCGAAACATGTATCTGCCTTTAAAGATATCATGGTAGACAATGTTCATTTTAAATATGGAGATATAGATAGTCCAGCCGTTTTAGAAGAAATGAACTTGCATATTCCAAGAGGTAAAAAGACAGCTATAGTTGGTGTAAGTGGAAGTGGAAAAACCACTTTAATAAAATTATTAGTGGGGATGTATGCGCCGAATGAGGGTGTAGTTACTTTAGGGGATATAGATTTGCAATCCATATCACCTGTATCCCTACAAAAGAAAATGGGAGTTGTGTTTGAGGATGGATATATATTTTCTGATTCTATTCAGGCAAATATAACTATGATGGATACTAAGCCAAATTCCAAAATATTGAACCGAGCCATTAGAATAGCCTGTTTAGATACATTTACTAAAGCGCTTCCACTTGGTTTGGAAACCCGTATTGGGGAAGACGGGATACAGTTGAGCAAAGGGCAAAAACAACAAATCTTGCTAGCACGAGCTTTTTATAAGCAACCAGAAGTGCTATTCTTGGATGAAGCTACCAATGCCTTGGATGGAATAACAGAACGCAGATTGCTTAAGAATATTAATGAAGCATTTGATAATAAAACCATAGTTTATGTGGCACATCGATTGAGTACGATCAAAAATGCCGATCAAATTGTGGTATTACATAAAGGAGCTATTATCGAACAAGGAACTCATGAAGAACTCTTGGCAAAAAGAGGGGCTTATTTTTTAATTTTGAGAAACGATCTAGAATAAAGTGCAACGATATTTAAGAGACATATTACAAAATCCACCCTTAAATCTTGCCAGGTTTTCTAATCTGCTTTTGCTGGTATCTATGGTTTTGATTGCTTCCATTTTTTTCTTGGATACTTCAAGTAGCGACATCACTTTAAATTTGATTCCAGGCACTGAAGAAGAAGTTCAGGTAAAAGGTGAAAGTATCTTAGCTCCTGAATCCTTTAATAAACTCCATACGGAGATAGAAGAAGGGCAAATGGTTGGTTTAGGGGACACATTGTTTCATGGAGTTGAAAGGCAGCAATTACAAGATATGTCTCAATGGGTAACCCTTCTTAAAACAGGAAATTTGATTCCAACGCAGGACTTGCTAAACAAGTATAACTTGCCAGCGGATATCAATAATAAGTTGTTAAATGTAGCCAATGTAGGTTGGAAATATAGAAAACCTAATAAAAATGCATCTATTAGATCCGCCAAGGATGTCAAAAGAATAGCAGAGGTTGAATTGCGTATCTCTAATTTACAACAAGAAATTAAAGAGTATGAAGGAGCTATCGCATCATTTAAATTACTTGAAAAGCAAAGAGAGCTAGACTTTAATATGTCAAGAGAAAAATATGGAAATAAGGAAATAGAGCTTAGTGATTTTCAAAAAGCAAAACAAAAGTGGGATGATAGTATTAGCGATACCAAACTGCGCCAAAAACAAATAAGAAGACCAAAGGGGTTATTGTCTGAATTCGAAAGCGAACTAAAATTTTTAAACGATAAAAAACCAGCTTCTTCTAAAAGTACAAAGCAGAAAAATAGAGCTCGACTTACAGCGGTTGAGTTAGAAACAGCTGTAGCGTTGGATTCATTCATTAGTAGTCAAGTTATCCTTGCTTCAGCTGAAGGAGAAGTTTCTAAAATGGGACAACTGGATAATGTGCAAGCTTTAGATACACTGATTTATTTTGAAGGTACTATGGAAAAAAGTAATCGAAGTAAAACTATCTTAGCACTTGCCAATGATATGGACGCCAATCGTATTTTTCCAAATGCTGATCTGCAAATCTTACTTAAAGATGGATCTAGTGTAAGTGGGATAATAGAAGGGGAGAACCCAAGAGATGAATTTGACAATGCTAGTTTTAAAATAGATGCTTCGGAAGAAGTAAGCTATGTAGATATCGAACAAATAATCATTCCAGCAAAAAAGTCAAATTTTATAGAAAAGGTATTGGAGAACTTTTAGATTTGCGGATGCAATATTCTCCTTTTGTGTTATTAAGGCACCCAAGTTATGATTTGTCCAGAATGGAGGTTTTCTCCGTAAAGCTGGATAAAGAACAATCATTAGAAGAGATTATCGAAGAGAATAGAAAACACTTTCTTTCTTTTATTACTTCTAAGGATTTATTGCTATCCCTTTTATTTTCCAGCAAAACAGTTTATCAGGCCATTCCTCATTATGAGTTTCATGCGTCCGTAAAGATTCGAAAGAAAGAGAAACAAACAGAGCGAGCACTCACTAAGTACTTAAGCAGGATGTCTTTGAATGCCACCCCTTTGGCTGCTTTCGCCAAAAGTCAGTTTGTGGATTGGGAGGGAAATAGGCAAGAGCCTGCTAGTAATTACTTTATGAGTTTGTCCTTAACTCAAAGGAAAGAGTTTTTTGATTTGTGTTACTGCGATGTAGGTTTACAGGATATCATGCGGTATCGTCTCAATCCGAGTCTGCATAATAATGAGCAAGGCTTTATTTATTTATATAAAGAGGGAGAGGAGGAAAGTATGGTTCAGTTAGAATCTGATGAGCAGTTTGAGGCTCTGTGCAATAATTTAGTGTTGAAAGAATTCACTTTCAAAGAATTTGTTTCTCAATCGAATTATGATGTGAATGATTTTTTAGAGTCTCAACTCATTATTCCTTCTTATCCTATTTATGAAGATCAGGAATTGTTGAAACAAATTATAGAATCCATCAATGAACGACATCAGCTTTCTTTTAAAAGTCAAGACCTTGCAGGATTCGCGCTGAGTGAGCTTTCAGATGATCAAGCAAATAAGTATCAACAGCATTGGGAAAAGCAGTTAAAAGCCTTTGCAAAAGCCATAGACGTAGGTTTAGATCATAAACTTTATAGTGAAAGAGTATATTATCTCAATACTTATTCAAAAAATGAGTTCCCAGTATTGAACCTGAAGAAAGATGAGGTAGCAAATACTATTTTTAGGTTGATATCCTTAGCCGATAAATGTTTAGAAGAAAGAAATTCAAATACCTTGAGTTGGGATACATTGTATTCCTGCGAGAATGGACAAGAACAAAGCTTTGATGTATCCAAAGTGAATTTAGGTGTCAAATCAAAAACATTAATACAGATAGACCTTAGTGGAGAGCTTCCAAAAGAAAAAAAATCTCATTGTGGAATCATGCTACAATATTCCGCTACTGATAAACCGAGCTTGCTAAACATATCTACTGCACATGCCAAGTTCTTTGCGACTTCTCTAAATCTTGCTAATAAAGGGGTGAAGAATCAAATCGAAAAGTGGGTCAAAGATAGAGGTCAAGGTAAGGTCTGTTTAAAAGATGATTCATTGCATAGCAAGAATAAAGGACATAGTTTTTTAAAAGAGTTAA
>CAYWOZ010000118.1:0-10551 GCA_964458675.1 uncultured Saprospiraceae bacterium | reverse complement strand
TAAAAAATTTAATATTTTTGATTACATCTTGAATGGGGTTAATAGAGGCGCCCTAGTAATACTTCCGCTAGTTCTTTTTCCCTTTGAACTATGATTGATATTTCCTTCGCTAGTATTACTAGGAGGAGCTTTATATTCTATAGAGCTAATATTTGTAGTTCCTCCAATGAGGTACTGATTTTTTTTATTATCGCTCAAAACTAGTGTTAGACTCGTATTGATCCCTGATGCTACAATGTAAGTCCGTTCTGAATTAGTCTGAGAATATTGAAACCGCTCTTGCTAAATACCTCTCCACTAATCGTAGCTTCAATAGATCTAGTAGGTATATTTAAAAAAGGTGCCCTTTCTGGCAGCTCAATATTTTCCTTTCCTCATGAAAAGAAAGCGAGCAATAATATAGTGTAAATGATTGTCTTAATGTATTGCATACTAGGTCTTGTTATATGAGTGGGAGCATTTTAAAAAGTGCCAAAGTTGTACAATCCTCAAAAAATTGTTCCTAGAATCATAAATTTATATCTTCGGTCTATGAAAATACATTTTATAGCCATTGGAGGAAGCATCATGCATCAATTGGCGCTTCAATTACTGGCTCAGGGTCACGATGTTAGTGGCTCGGATGATACCATTTTTGATCCTGCATTAACGAACCTAAAAGCCAACGGAATCTGTCCTGAGGAATATGGTTGGTTTCCAGATAAAATCACTAAGGAAGTAGATATGGTCGTGCTCGGAAAGCACGCTCATGCGGATAATGTAGAGCTGGAAAAAGCACGCGCTTTAGAATTGAATGTGGTCACTTTTCCAGAATTAATCTATACCTATAGCAAAGATAAAACTAGAATAGTGGTAGGAGGTTCGCATGGGAAGACAACGACTACCTCTATTATCGTTCATACTTTATTGCAAAATAATTTTGAGACGGACTTTATGGTAGGCGCCAAAATAGAAGGGGTTAAAGGAGCTGTTCGTCTTACAGAGACTGCTCCTTTTATGGTGATTGAAGGAGATGAGTATCCTACTTCAGCAGAAGACCCACGGCCTAAGTTTGTACACTACAAACCTAGTATTGCAATCTTGACGGGAGTGGCTTGGGATCACATGAATGTCTTTCCAACCTATAAGATATACCTTAAAGTATTTGCGGACTATATAAGTTCCTTATCGGAAGATACTGACTTAGTGTATTTCGCTGGAGATAAGGAATTGCCCACTTTGGTTGAAAAATATGCTATCTGTAAATTGCATCCATATCATGCCCTTAAAGCGGAAAATGACGAAGAGAATTGGTTCTTGATTGATGAAAAAGGGGCGCGATATCCATGTAAAATGTTTGGTGATCATAATTTTCAAAACTTAGCAGCGGCACAAAAGGTATGGGAGTTGCTAGGCAAAGATGCCGCGGATTTTTATAATGCTGCATCGCAGTTTGGTGGAGCAGATAAGAGACTGGAATATTTAGCAGATAGGGAAGGGTATACTGTACTTAAAGATTATGCGCATTCTCCATCTAAAGTACAGGCAACTGTTTCTGCAGTTCGCAAAAAATATAGTTCTCGAAAGCTAGTAGTGATTTGTGAATTGCATACATATAGTAGTCTCAACAAAGAATTTATTCCTCAATATAAAGATAGCCTCCAACCTGCTGACACAGCTATAGTACATTATGATCCGGATGCAATGAAAATTAAACGTATGCCAGATTTATCAGCTTCGGATGTGCGCCAGGCATTTAATGACCCCAAGCTCTTGATAACGAATGATACTGAAAGCCTACAAGAGAAATTAGATTTGGAACCGAAACAAAACGTAGTAATTCTAATGATGTCCTCAGGGAACTATGGTGGAATAGATTTGACTCAGTTTGGAAATTCTAAAAATAAATCTGCCTAGTATGAAGAGGATAAAAAAATCCTTAAAAGGTCAAGACAGGTTTAAATTCTTAAGGAAAGAATATCCAGTCTTTGCATATCACAATTTTACTTGGACAATAAAAGGACAGAGGCTTTATTTGAAGTTCAACTATTCTTGTGGGGATATTAAATTTGAACCGAAGTCTAATATTAAATTCCCCAAGCCAATCGATATAGTTCATTTGTCTAAGTCAAGAATAAAATTGATTGACAATTTTGTGTTTCATATCGGTATGATTGAGATGGTGAGTTATTGGAAAGCTACTTGCAGTCCTACTGTCAAAGTAGAATGTGGAACCTTAAGTAAAGCTCAAATAAAATGGTGGAAGACGCTTTATTTTCATGGCTTAGGAGAATTTTTCTATTTGAACAATATCAAAATTTCACTTGATGCGATGCTAACTATGGAGTGCGCAAAGGGTATGAAGTTTGAACGCGTTGAAAGATTTAAACCAAAAGAAAATCGCTTGATGGTGCCAATTGGTGGAGGAAAAGATTCTTTGGCTTCGGTAAGTTTGTTATCCAAAATGAAAGACGACAAATTTTATTTATTAATGAATCCAACAAAGGCGGCAAAGGATTCTGCTAAGTCAGCACCAGGTAATTATGCCAAGTCTGTAGTCTTGATAAATCGAAGTATAGATGCTAAATTGCTTGACTTGAATAAAAATGGGTACTTAAATGGACACACCCCTTTTTCGGCTATGCTTGCATTCTATACCACATTGAGTTCTGTGTATATGAACACCAAGTATGCTTGTCTTTCTAATGAAGCCTCGGCGAATGAACCTACTATTATAGGGACAGATATTAATCATCAATATTCGAAGACCGTTGAGTTCGAAACAAAGTATAATACTTACCTAAAAAGATATATCACTCCCCATTATGTATACATGAGTTTGCTGAGGCCACTCAACGAATTTCAAATAGTCAAGATATTTAGTCAAAGAAAAAAGAACCTTAAAATATTTAAGAGTTGTAATGTTGGAAGTAAAAAGGATATCTGGTGTTGCGATTGCAGTAAGTGTTTGTTTGTGTATATTTTATTAAGTGCGCATATTGGATTAGACGCTACTGAGGAAGTTTTTGGAGAATCATTGCTACATAAAAAGTCACTTAAGAAAGAATTTTTAGAATTGGTAGGCCTTGCAGAAACTAAACCTTTCGAATGCATAGGCACCATAGATGAGATTCGGGTAGCTATCACATTAATCAAGGAACAAGAGCCAAAAGCATTTGATGAACAATACTTGTTGAAACTGTTTAACAAGAAATATTCAAATTCTTTTGCCAGTCAAAAAGGCATAGAGGAAATTAGAGATTCCTTTTTTAAAGGACATAAATTAAATGAACGATTCGAAAAACTAGTATATGAGAGCTATAGAGCGGCAAGTAGTTAAGTTTTTTGAAAATAAAAAAGTAGCTTTATTAGGCTATGGGCAAGAAAGCAGATCAAGTTTGAAATTAATTCGATCCTACTTTCCAAAATCTAAAGTTGATGTTTGGGATGAAGGTGCACCTAAATATGTTATAAAAGATAGGTATACAAAAATTAACTCCAAAATAAAGTTTAAGAAAGTAGATTTTACTAGCTATGATATTGTTTTAACTTCTCCTGGAATCCCCCCACATAAGTTGACCTCAAGATTAAAGAAGAGTGGTAAGTTGTTTGGTCAGGCTGAACTATTTTTATCCTGGTTTAAAAATCAAACAATTGGTGTTACAGGGACCAAAGGCAAGAGTACTACGACCAGCCTAATACATCATGTCCTAAAAAGCGCGAAAAGAAAAGTATTACTCGGTGGGAATATAGGAGTACCTCTATTTGATTTAATTCCAAAACTTACGAAGAGCACTTTAGTAGTGGCGGAACTATCCTGCCATCAATTAAATGGGATTGCCTACTCACCACATATCTCTGTGTTGCTTAACTTATATGAGGAACATCTTGATTATTATAAAACAGTTGAAAAGTATTATGCTTCTAAGTCTTCAATCTTTGAAAATCAATTCACAGAAGATGTGTTGATCTACAATTACGATGATTCGCAAATTAAGTCTTATTTAAAATCTTCTGACAGCTATCAAAAAAGAATTTCTTACAGTCTAAAAAGTTGGAAAGCTGATATATATCTAGCTAAAGAGAAAGTACAATCTAAATTAATTAGAGGTAATTCATTTGGAATAGAATCTAGATTGCTAGGCAAGTTCAATATGTACAATATACTGCCAGCTGTAGGTGTAGCAGCTACCTTGAAAATAAAAAAGCAAACGATTATAGATGGGGTAGCTTCCTATGCTCCTTTAGCGCATAGGTTGCAGTATTTGGGCGAGGTGAAAGGGGTCAAGTTTGTGAACGATTCTATTGCGACCATACCAGAGGCAAGCATATCTGCAGTAAAAGCATTAAAAAAAGTAGGCTCTCTTTTTCTTGGAGGCTACGATCGCAAGATAAATTATGATAGTTTGATTGATTTTCTACCTACCCAAAAAATTAAGAACATTGTTTTCTTTGACAAAGCAGGGAAGAGAATATATACTCAACTAAAGAAAGCTAATCCTAAATTTGTAGACCACATAAATAGCAGGGTAACCAACGATTTTTCGGAAGCACTGCGATTTTGTTTAACGCATACTCCTGCTGGGACTTATTGTTTGCTTTCACCAGCGGCTTCTAGTTATGGTATATTTAAAAATTTTGAAGATCGTGGGCAGCAATTTGAAAGCAAGATTTTAGAATTAAGTGGCGCCAAAAAATATACATTTTGATAGCTGAAATCGTACTCCAACATTCCAAACGTGGTATGGATGTTTTATACCAGCACTTGCCGGATGACATCTTTGAAAAAGCGGCATCTGATTTATTGTCAAAAGATACAGATAGAAATATTTTACTCTTTACTGGTTTCGCATCCAAGGGTAAGCAAGAGACCGATGGTCCTGTTGGGACTTACTTTCTAGCAAAAGCACTTTACAAGCTGGGTTATTATCCAGTTATTATCAGCGACTATCATTGTAAAGGCTATTTTGATCAGGCAGAGCAGAATTTTGAGACGCTATTGGTTCCAATGAAAGGTTTTAGCGAGACTTTTATGTATTCCAAAATTATCGAAACCTATGATCCTGTGGTATTAATTTCAATCGAGCGCCCAGGTCAAAGTAAAGATGGAAACTATAGAAATATGAAAGGAGAAATCATCAATGGGCAGAATGCGCCTTTAGATATCTTCTTTAAACAAGAAATAGACATCATAACTATCGGTATTGGAGATGGAGGAAATGAAATAGGAATGGGAAAATATTCAGATTTGCTTGAAGAATACTTAGGATATGAAAATCCATGTCAAGTTCAGACAGACCACTGCCTTATTGGAACCACATCTAATTGGGCTTCTTATGCGCTTATCGCCGCCTTAGACCATAACTTGTTGCCTAATGAAGCGGAGCTAGAGAATTATTATGCGTTTATTAATGAAAGAGGTGCAGTTGATGGAATTACTGGAGAGTCTGGTAAGACTCATGATGGCTTTCTATTGGAAAGAAGTTATGAAGTCCTTAAAAAATTAGGGTCAAAGTCATAAATTTTATATTATTTTGGTCATTTACATGACGTTTTAAAAGGGAGTGCATATGTTTAATCCTTTAATTAACCGCCTCAACAATTGAGGTAAACAAAAATATACAAATGAAAAAAATCTTACTTACACTATTAGCCTTTTCGTGCTTTATGGCAGCCAATTATGCGGTTAACAAGTAAAACTGGAAAATTAAGGTACAGGAGGAAATTGAAGGTATTACACCGGATATGACTAAAGGGCTTAATGTCGATAAATTTCTAGAGCTTGCACCAGCTAAATACCAAGAATGACAGGCAAAAAGCTCGGTTTTGTCAAGACCCTTCAGCTTAAAAAAGCTCAAAAGTTCTTAAAAAAGAGAATGGATTCCAATGAGGCTGGCAGCAATGATATTCCTGAAGGTCTATATATAGTTGGCGCTATCTTAGGATGGGGTTGGTTAGTGATGGGAATCGTGGATGAATTTTCAGGTAAAAACTGGTGGGTAAATTTATTGCTTACTATGCTATGTTGGTTACCTGGTGTAATTCACGCTTTCGCTAAGAAGAATGAATACTATTAAATAGTATTACAATATAAATTTTGAAATTTTGAAACGATGGGAAGCTTTGCTTCTCACCGTTTTCTTATATTAGTAGTATTTATGAAAGGAACTCAAAAATATCTTCAGATACTATGGCTCATAGCACTACTAGCAGTACCTATCGGCCTATGGATTTTGCCATCTACATTCTTTGATAATACAGGAATCGAAATTTGCCCATCTAAGGCAATATTCAATATAGAGTGTTTTGGTTGTGGAATCACCAGAGGAGTCATGCATCTTCATCATTTTGAATTTTCAGATGCCTTATACTTTAATGCCTTGAGTTTTATTGTTTATCCATTTCTGATTTGTCTGTGGCTAATATGGACAGTGCGAGCTATGATTAGATTGGATTACCTCAATCTATCCAATTCGAAAATAGACTTATTTAGACGCATACATGAAAACACAAAATCCGGATATGGATTACCGATAAATTGAGATTATGAAATTCTACCTCCTTCCTTGCATTCTGATTCTTACTTGCACTTTGTTTAGCCAATCATCGGATATTGAAAGACTAAGAGCCGCTCTGCTTGTAGATACACCCATTGAAAATGACTTACAGGAGTTGTGCGATGAGATTGGAGGGCGAGTAACTGGTTCATCCTCCAATGCGGTTGCAGTAGATTGGGGGCTACAGAAATTTCGGGAAGCAGGTGTGAAGGTCGAAAAAGACCCCTTCGAAATGCCTACGCTTTGGCTTCCAAAGTCTACCCAAATGCACTTTTCGGGAATGACAGATTTCGTACCTCAAGTCGTCGCTAAATATCATAGTCCACCTGGTAAGTATGAAGGCGAGCTTATATCTGTTGGAATGGGCACACCAGATGAGATATCTGCATTGGGTACTCAGTTGCATGGAAAGTTTATCTTAGTAGAGATGGATCTATGCTTAGACATAGGAGGCCTTTTTGCAGAGTATGCTGCTGCAACGACTGTGGAAAATGCTGCAAGAGCTGCAGGTGTAAAGGGTATAATTTTTATGGCTTCTAGACCAAAAAAATTACTCTATCGCTTCATTACGTCCAAAGCTACAGACGAAAACCTTCCGCAGTTCGTGATGGCGCGAGAAGATGCCAAGCGTTGTCAGCGATTGTTGGAGAGTGGCAAGACTATCCAGGTTTCTGTAAAGATTGATGCGCAAACGGGAGGTTCTTTTGAATCTCATAATGTTATTGCTGAAATCAAAGGAAGCCAATATCCAGATGAGGTGGTTATCATCGGTGCACATATTGACAGCTGGGCTTTGGGAACTGGGGCGAATGATAATGGCTGCAACGTTAGTATGATGATAGACATAGCTCGTCAGATGAAAGCGCTAAACATTCGGCCAAAACGGACCATCCGATTTGCATTATGGAATGGAGAGGAGCAAGGCTACTTTGGATCTTGGGATTACACAAAAGATCATTTGGAAGACATGGATAAACACATCATGGCGATGTCTGTAGATATCGGGAGTGGCGCCATAACAGGATTTTTCACCAATGGAAGAGAAGAACTAGTAACAGCTACGGATGAAATTTTAGAAAACTACCCAGATACAACCGCTACTTTTACTTCATTGAATGTCCCAATTGTTGGCACCGACAATTTTGACTTCATGCTTCAAGGGGTAGGTAATTTAGTAGCTAATCATTTATCTGCCTCCTATGGGATAAACTATCACGCTGCTTCAGATACGTATGATAAGGTCGATATCCCTCAACTAAAAAAGAATGCTGCTATTGTAGCAACAGTTGCTTTAGGCTATGCCAATATGGATAAAGAAAAAGTAACATGGAAAAAACAATCGAGAACAGAAATTCAGAACTTGTTCGATGAACATAAACTCGAATTTACGATGCGTATGTTCAACGTTTGGGAACCCTGGATCAGTGGTGAAAGAGGAGTTAAATAATCTTGAGCTAAGACGAATCCTTGCTGAGGTCCCCCTATGTTAGTTCTTTGAGAAAGTTGAAAGTCGACTTAATGTCGCCCCAAAACACTCTACCAAAAAACAGACATAACACGGTTAGAACTGTTAATATGATCATTGTTTATATTTTAGTTTATAGGATAAGTACTGTACTGCACTTACGAGTAATAAGGCATAAATGACTCTATTTGTTGTATAATTTGTCTAGTTTCCAAAATTTTTGATGCAAAATGCAAGCCTTTTGCTAAATATTGATTTTTTACAAAGTGTAGGCGAGAGTAAAAAGTATTTTACGAAATCTTGAAAGATAGACTTAATAATTACCCTGAAGGGGTAAAACAAAAAAGGTATTAGACCAATTTTTTTGCAATTTGCCGCATTTTATGACAAGCCATCTCCGCTGTTATGTCTCTTTGTGCTTCACCAAACATTTCATATCCTACCATAAATTTTTTGACAGAAGCTGACCTAAGCAATGGAGGATAAAAACTCATATGCATACACCATTCTGGATGATCTTTACCATCCGTTGGAGCTTGGTGAATACCACTAGAATATGGAAAAGAAGTCTCAAAAATCAAATCATAGATTTGAGTTGTTGATTTTAATATTGAAGCGAAAGATTTTTTTTCTTTGGATGTAATTTGAGATATATTTTGAATACCTCTTTTAGGTATTATCATAGTTTCATAAGGCCATGTAGCCCAAAATGGGACTATAGTGACAAAATCGGAATTTTGAATTACAATTCTTTCATTTAATGCTAACTCTTGTTTCAAGTAATCTTGGAGTAATATTCGGCTATTCACATTCCAATATTCTAATTGGCTAGTCAATTTTTTTTGAGCTTCTCCAGGTATTGAACTTTGGGCCCATATTTGTCCATGAGGATGCGGATTGCTACATCCCATAATACTCCCTTTATTTTCAAATATTTGAACATGATTGATATACTCAAATGCTCCTAATTCTTTATATTCTTTTTGCCAAAGAGAGATTACTTTTTCTATTGCTTCTAAATCTAGTTGAGGAATAGTCAGAGAATGGTCAGGTGAAAAACAAAGTACTTTACAAATTCCTTTTTCACCTTTCGCTACTAAAAGTCCATCCTCAAATGCTTCACCACCACCATTGTTGTTTAGAGCGGCAAAGTCATTTGTAAAAGAGAAAGTATCAGAATACATTGGATTAATTTCTCCATTAGATCTGGTATTTCCTGGGCACAAATAACAATTTTCATCATACTGAGGCCTAGTGATATTTGATACAATTTCTTTCTTTCCCTGCCAAGGTCTTTTTGTTCTATGTGGTGATACTAAAATCCACTCTTTAGTAAGTATATTGTATCTCCTGTGGGGATCTTCCGAAAAGTCTATCATAATTTGATTACTTAATTATACTTGTTCCATTTTCAATCCTTACGTCGTAAGGACTAAGGTCTAAATTAAACTCATTAGCATATTTTTTTGAGACTAATTCTATAAATTGGTCTGTATATTTTTTATTAATAATGCTTATAGTACAGCCTCCAAATCCACCACCCATCATTCTACTACCCAAGATATAATCTAGGTCTTTAGTTTGGTCAACAAGAAAGTCCAATTCTTTACAACTAACTTGATAGTCATTAGAAAGACTCTTATGCGATAGGTACATTAAGCTACCCAATTCATCTATATTTTTATTTTGTAAAGCTTTTGTTGCGTTTAGAACTCTTTCATTTTCTGAAATAACATGCTTGCTTCTCTTAAAACCAATGTCACCTAATTTTTCTTTAATACTGACAATTTGTTCTAGATTTAGATCTCTAAAAGAATTTACGTTAGGGATATTATGTTTTATTATTTTCAATGCATTTTCGCAATCCTCTCTTCTTAAATTATATTCCGAATTTGCAAGATTATGAGATACATTTGTATTAAGCAATAGGATTTCGTATTGACCTAAGTCAATTGGGTAATATTCATATTCTAACGTCAAACAATCAAGAAGAATGGCATGATTCTTTTTGCCCATAACACTTGCAAACTGATCCATAATTCCACACTTGGTGCCAACAAAATTATGTTCTGCTCTTTGGCATGCCTCTATAATTTTTTCTTTATCTATTTTCAAATCAAAGAGTTGATTAATTCCATACGCTACACTACATTCTAATGCAGCTGATGAACTCATACCACTACCAATAGGTACTGTGCCACCAAATGAAAAATCAAAACCAGTTATATTGGGATTAAGTAATTTTATTTCATGGATAACACCAATGATATAGTTTTGCCACCCAGATTCAATTTTGTTAAGTTGATTTAAATTGATTGTAAATTGTTCATTTAAATCAATTGCATTAACATTTATTATAAAATCAGTTGAATTGCGTTTCAAATCAACATACATAGCTTTATCGATGGCGGCAGGGAGCACAAAACCACCATTATAATCGGTGTGTTCGCCGATAATATTAATTCTGCCTGGAGATTGTACTTTTATTTCTTTTAACATATTATTATCCTTCAGGAAAATTGACTGTATATAATTGATGTTATTCTATCT
>CAYWOZ010000117.1:0-10555 GCA_964458675.1 uncultured Saprospiraceae bacterium | reverse complement strand
TAGAGCATTACCTTGACAGGGTAGGGGTCGGGGGTTCGAATCCCTCCAGTCTCACAAAAAAATACTTCGGTTTGGAAGATTAAAATCCCATAATCAAAAACTCTGATAAATCAAATGCTGCGAACTCTTTGCCTGTTCGGTACTTGAGGAGACGTATTCATTCTTCTGGTCGCTATCGATAACTCTGGCTTTTACAGCATCATCTAATTGCAGTTGCATCATGTTTTTGATCTTGCTAAAAATTTCTTCACTCAAAATCGGAGTAATGACCTCAATACGATGATCAATATTTCTAGTCATCCAATCTGCAGAACCAATGTACATTTTCTCACGCCCTTCAACACCAAATATGTAGACTCTTGAATGCTCCAAAAACCTGTCTACAATACTTGTAATGTAGATGTTTTCACTTTGACCTTCTATGCCTGGCACAAGACAACAAATTCCTCTTACTAATAGCCTAATTTCAACCCCAGCTCTACTAGCCTTGTAGAGTAGTTTTATAAGCTTCCTGTCCTGAAGACTATTAAGTTTTAATACTATTTTTGCAGGTTCGCTATTTTTTGCTTTTTCAATTTCGGTTTGTACTAGACTCGAAAATGTAGTTCGAGAATTAAAAGGAGAAACCAATAAGTTCTTTACATTAGGAATGATTAATTTGCGCTCCAATACACTAAACACTTGTAACAACTCTGAAGTGATTTTTTCATTACTTGTCATTAGACCTAAGTCCGTATAAATAGTAGCTGTTTTCTCATTGAAATTTCCAGTACCAATATAGGCGTAGGCAATAGGCTTGTCATTCTCTATTCTTCGGATGTATAATATCTTGGAGTGTACTTTAATACCTGGATAACTATAGATTATGTTTGCTCCCTTTTCTTCTAGTTTCTTACCCCATTTGATATTGTTGGCTTCATCAAAACGAGCCTTTGTCTCTATAAATGCACAGACATCTTTTCCATTATCTACTGCCTTTAATAAGGCGTTTGCTACGGCAGAATTTGCTGAAACTCGATATAAAGTTATTTTTATGTGCGTAACCAATTCGTCTTCTGCAGCAGCTTCTACTAAGCGAGTTACTTCTTCAAAAGACTCATAAGGGAAACTCAAGATTCTATCTTTTACAGCTATTGCAGAAAAAAGACAATTTAAACAAGCTAATTCTTCATTTCTCTTCGGAGGAAGATTTTCAAAAGTATAGTTATCTGAAAACTTAGGAAAACCAAAAAGGTCCTTCATGTTCTGATAGGGCCCTTTCTTTACAAAATCTACTTTACTGATGTCTAGAACTTTTATAAGACGCTCCTGCAATTGAGTGGGCATATTTCTGTCTATTAAAGCTCCTGTGATTTGACCAGTTTCCCTTTTTGAAAGGGAGTTTTCTATTTTTTCTAATAAATTACCGGAATATTCATTATCGATATATAGTTCTGCATCTCTTGATACCACAATACTGAAAAACTCAGTACCATATTTTTGTGATAAATTATTCTTTATGATATCATCTATAAAAAATACCTGATGGGAGTCTGGATTTTCTTCGTCATCAAAACTCACAAATCGAGTATGATCACTCGGAGTCTTAACCCAGATTAATTTATCATCTTTGTTAAGCGTTACGAGATATAATTCATCTTTTTCTAAAGTGTGCGTGCTGGCCGAATCTTCAAAATCTATAATAAGCTTCTCTTCCAACTGCTTGTCCATAAAGTACTCATTAGCCAATTTTATATGCTTTTCGGTAAAATTGCTAAACGGAGTAAGGATAACATCGAGTTCAGCTAATTCAGGGATTATTTGGTCCATAAATATGGTCTGAAATTCAGCAAGTTGAATATAAACTAATCTCTTTATGGCTTTGAGCAGCCTATTCGGTTTGGTTATAAGTTTCTTTCTTATGCTCTTATCCAAATTTTTAATCTGTCGAATATTAGAAACCCGCACCGCAAAAAATTCATCTAGATTGCTAGAAAATATGGCTAGGAATTTAATTCTCTCATACAATGGATTTCTGCGGTCAGTTGCTTCTTGTAGCACCCTGTGATTGAATTGCAGCCATGAAAGATCTCTGTTGAAATATTTTGAATCCTTTAGAGAGTTGTCTTTTTGCTCTTCCATAATTATGTTATACTTACATGACGAAATTCGTAATTAATATTCTATGCATTCGCCTCCTTCGCCTTCGCTTCCATCCTTGCCTTCTCCGCCATCAACTTCTTTTGATATCTACCCTGGACCACATCCACGATGATAAGAATGATAAGAATAAAGTAGAAAGTAGTCTTACTCATAGGCACAATCTCTTCGCCAAATATTTTCAGATGTGCTAAGTGGCCACCTTCAGTAATCAACATTATACCTACGATAAAAAGAATAAACAAACCGAGTACCTCATACATTCTATTTTTAGCTAAGAAGGTAGACACTTTATCCGCCATCACTAGCATCAATATTCCACTCAGTACGATTGCAATCGCCATAATGATAAATGCAGTAATAGAACTTTCAATATCACTGGTCAAACCAATGGCCGCTAAAATTGAGTCAAAAGAAAATACTAAGTTCATGATTACGATGCTGACTATGACGGCATTAGCCGTTTTTCTGCTGCCGGCACCCTCTTCTACGTCCGTTTTAAGATCTTCAATGCCTATCATGTGCCAGATTTCCTTAATCGCCGTATACATAATGAATCCGCCCCCTAGTAAAACAATGATACTATGCCCATTAAATGCGAATTTGAAAACATCTTTAATCTCGCCCGTCAGGAATGCAAAAGGTTCTTGAAAATAATCGATCACAGACACCAGTACAAATAGTAAGACAATCCTAAGCGCAATAGCGATTCCTATCCCTACTTGTCGTACCCATTTTTGCTTGTCTTCTGGTGCCTTTTTAGATTCCAGAGATATGTACAGCAAATTATCAAAGCCAAGTACCGCTTGTAGCAGGACCAATAATCCGAGAGTAACTAAATTTTCTAACATAATAGTTGAATAAGCCCCGAAGATAGTAGAAAATAAAAGATTATGAAAAATTGTGATTTGGATTAGATTTTTTTCTATGAATTCATTCATTAAACTATTGGATCTAAGTCATTTCATGAAACAAAAAGGGCAAAAGCTTTCGCTTTTACCCTCTATCTGAAATATGTTACCAAGTTATACTTACTTAACAATAAGCTTTATGGGCTTATATAGATTCTGTGTACCTAGTATTTTCGCGAAATAGATACCTGTTGGCCAATCTTGCCTAAGCACATCAATATTATTTTCGCCAACAACTGACTTAAAGTTCTTTTGGAAAATCCTCTTTCCTAATTGATCAAATATTACTAACTGAGCATCTTCCGATTGATCGGTATAAAATTTTATACTTGTAGAGCTTGACATAGGATTTGGGTAGGCCATGACCTTCTTTAATTCACTATCCTGTGTAGCAGCAGATAAATCAAACTCATTCGTAAACCGAATATCCTGCAGTTCCATTGATCTTGTCACAATTTCTCCTGTCTCAGACACTAAAGTGAAAACCATAGTTACCACATCATTCAATTCAATCTCATCCTGATTAAGGGAGCTAAAATCCGAAATTGAAATAGAGTAATCCTTCATGTCATCTGTCAATTCGATATTCGTTTTATATTGTTCATCCCAGTTTTCCACACATTCCTTTACTAATGTGATTTCCAAAGTTCCTGTTCCTCGAGCGAAAAGATTCAAACTATTATATCCAGTTAAATCAACAGATTTATATCTAGGAGTCAATGCTCTGTAAGTTGCCACATAGGAATCCGTGGTTGCGCTTAGTTCCACATTGCGTTCAATGGCAAAATCCTCCGCATCAAATTCAAAATCATTCTGAAAAATGTTATACTTACTTACAGTTGTCCCCTCTCTTGAAACATCAATACCCCATGGGCCATCTGAAAGAAAGAGGTCATCTGGTGTACCAATCCCATCTCCAATTCTAAACCCAATATCAAATATATTATCTGTTCGGATGCTTCGTCTAGTAATGTGTTCTCCACCCAATTCAATAATACTACTCATACTTTCAAAATCAGCTGTTTCTGTTGACCTCAATCCTGCCTCAAAGAATACACTCTCTGTGCGATTGTTGTTCACGATTTCGAGTTCTAAAGATCCATTATTATATTTCCCCTTTCTAACAAACACATTTGGAGGAGATGAATTTTCATATCTTGAAATGGGTTTTTGCACTTCCAATAATTTGAGAACTTCACTTCCCAAAGTATATAAGTCGTCTATTGAATTAGACCAAATTTGAAAATTGTAGTACGTTACATCCTTTTTATACTTATCAAGATTCCAATGACTTTCTACCATAAATGTATCCTCATCTTTTGCGACCTGAGCAGAAAAACTCAAAACAAACTCAAATGTACCATCTTCATTTTTTATGATTGATTTTATAAACTCTTGATCCTTGATTATCAAAGTAGATACTGAAATTAATTCCGCTCCTAATAAACGATCACAAATATACTTCGTATGCTCATACACTCCTGACTCCGTCTTCAATGCCAATACAGATGCTACCGACTTACTATCTTTCAAATAATCTACAGAGTAAACTTCCGTTGCATTTGTTATATTGATTAAGTCGGTAGGAGAGGCCTCGATAGCTTCATCTTCGTGGATACAATTTAAAGGAACAAAATTTTCTAAGCTTAATCCAGATTCTGGATCTCTTGTAGCATAGCTTTCATTTCTTTTCACTCTTTTAGCTTTCGCTGAATCGAACTTATAACTATTTTTCGCTCTTTGAAAATTTCGGGCATTTATCTGTTCAGATAGCCTACTATTACTTTCCAATCCGCCACTATTAGAACCAGAAGTAGGTGGAGTTATTATCTCACATACCCCATACCCAGAACAAGATGGATCATCACAATCTACCAATCCATCACCGTCATCATCCACACCATTGTCGCAGATTTCCTGCTGTACAGGCGCAGTTGGGCATCTAGCACCATCATTACTCGAACTAGAAGGACCGAAGGCAAAAAAGTTAGCGTCAATATCAAAAACGGTCTCAATATCTTGGACATTTCGAATCATGTAAATGGTACCCGTTTGATTGGCTGAAATATAGAATCGCCCTTCATTGTCGAAGTATACGGCCCCATAAGTGTAGGTCAATCCTGATAGAATGGGCACTTCTCCCAAAGCTTCGACTTGACCGTTTGTCGGATCGATGCGATATAAAATATTTGTCTTTTGTTCGACTGTATACAATTGATTATCCACTGCATTAAAAGACCAATCGTGGATATTAATGTCCAATGTCAGATCTTCTGTAGCCAAGTGCTGTGCGTAACTTTCAGATTCAGGGTTTAAATCTATTTTGTAGTAGGTAGCTCCTGCACCTTTGACAAAATAAACTCCTTCAGAATTTACATCGCCTACATATAAACCCGCTGAGGAAAGTTCATCTATATTATAAGTTGTTGTGCTAAAGTCTTTTCCTATTCTTACGATTGATTTTGAAGGTGTAGACAATGTCCCCCAAATAAAACCATCTGCCGCATTATATCCAGCAGCATTTATTCTTCCTTCCACAATATCTTCCCCTACTTGATATGAACTTCCGGAGGCTAAATCCAAGGCATATACATCATTGTATTGAAAGAGGTAAGCGTTATAGTCACAGTTAAATGGATTGTCTTGAGCGTACATCGCAGCGCTGTAAAGTGAGATAATAAACAGCATTTTTAAATTGTTAAGTTTCTTTTTAAACATCTTCTAATTATTTGATTCAAAGATAATTTAGCCTCTTCCATCGCCTAATTATTAGATTTTCGCCTGCTCGTATTTTTTCGAAGTTGAAATGCAAAAAAGTATCGACGAATGGAATGACGATTTTTTCAACGATATTAGATTGGGTTTGGGGCCATCCCGTGCCTATCGGCGTCGGCACCACGTCGTGCGTTCCTACACCCATGCCATCGCTTTAGAGACGCGATAAATCGGCGTCTCTACCATCCCGTCCCACATGGGTATACCACTTCCACCATTTGTCCTGACGCACTCCGTGCTCTATGACGCTGCCGCAGGCAGCATCTCTGGGTGGTTCAAGGAATTATATATTTAGGGCATTTAGATATTATAAGAGTTCATAATGTTTGATTATCTGTTTATTTTTAAATAACTGATTAGTATAAAATTCTATGCATAATATTGAAAGTGAAGGCTAAGATTTTTTGTTTGGAATGAACATCAATTTGACCTGTGACTCAAAAAACATGATTTTCTGTTTTAGAGATAAAAATTTGAATAAAGAATAAATTTCGACCTTGGAAGATTTAGCGTTGGAAGCGTTAAAAAAGTCGTCAGAAGACTTAACTGTTTGAGTCTAACGTCTGCTCGTTTACAGAACAAATATTCCGTTATTATTCACTGCCAAAGACATCACACTGCAGTAGAACGAGTTTTAAGCCTTTAGACTTTTTAGCTTTCGAAAGCGTTAAAAATCTTCCACCGTCGAGAGCCTGCCTGGGTGACCAGTCTGACAGGGTTTTTGTTACTTTTTTTACGGGAAAAAAGTAAGAGGAAGAACAGCAGTTAAGTGTCAATTATTCTAAGCAGGTTGAATTCAGGATTCAGCCTGTGCTTTTATTGTAACTTATAAACAGATAAAACAAATTAACAAAAATCAAATCTACAAAACCACAAATTAGCTCACAACAAATTCAACCGCTCCATCAACACAGGCTTATTAGATCGGCTAACAGGCACAACATCCTGCTCTATTAATACACTGTTCGCCTCTATATCGACAATCTTTTCTACATTGATAATGTATGACCGATGTACCTTTAAAAACAAATCTTTCGGTAGTTTACCTTCAATCTTTTTCAGGGTAGAATGAACTGTATAATTTTGACCATTTGTTTTCACATGAATATAATCTCCTTTGGCCTCAATCAAATAAATACTTGGAATATCAATTTTGATAAGACGACGATCAATATTAACATACAAGTCATTGCCCGTATTCGCTTCTCCTTCTTCGGGTAGGGGAGGCGCTGCATGTACCAATGGCTTTGACTCCGCTTTTTGAATAGCCTTTTGAAATCGCTCAGGGCGAATAGGCTTTAGGAGGTAATCTACAATACAGTCGTATTCAAAAGCCTGAATGGCAAATTTGGGATCAGAAGTAGTTAGTATTATTTTAGGCGGATTTTTTAAAGTCTCCATAAAATCAATACCCGTAAAATCGGGCATGTGAATGTCAAGGAAGATAAGATCAACTTCGTTTTGATTCAGATATTTTATCGCTTGAATGGCGCTGTGGAACTCTTCCAATACTTTTAGACTAGCATTGTTTGTACACAATTGCATTATGATTGCTCTTGCCGTTGCTTCATCATCAATAATAATACAATTCATAATCGTCTTTTGGTTTATAAGTCATTTAAAAAATGAGTCATGATATTGAGCACAGATTCAAATTCTGTTCGAAGTTTGGTCTTTCCTTCTAGCAATTCAGTTTCATAAGCAACAGCAAGTTCGTAGCTTTTTTCAAGCCCTAAGATTCCAATTTTATGCTTTATCTTATGAACGTTTGCAGCAGTTAAGATGAAATTCTTAGAAGAAATATTTTCGAAGTAAATTTTTTTCTCTTCTGGAAATTCACCCTTTATAATAGAGATGAGTTTCTGTTCAAAATCTTTATCGCCTCCAGACATATTGTGTACGTAAGATAAGTTGGGCTGTTCCATTGTGCTTTTTTAAAAACTATTTCTTAAGCGTAAAGTAGAAGGTGGAGCCCTTACCTAATATGCTTTCCAGCCATATTTTGCCACCATGAGACTCTACAATTTTCTTGACTATAGATAATCCAATACCTGTGGAATTCTTATTTTTTTTCAAAGAATTGAAGATGCTAAAAATTTTATCGTGAAACTTTTCGTCAATACCAATACCCTTGTCTTTGATAGAAAACTGATAACAGGTACGCAATTCTTTAACACCTATTTCAATAAGCCCTTTCTCTTTGTCATTAAATTTTATGGCATTATCGATGAGGTTTTGAAATATTTGTAGCAGTTTAGTTTGATCGCCTTTTACAGTAGGCAATGTATTTAGTATTTTGATTTCTATATCATCTGGAATGTAGATAATGTCAATATGTTCCTTAATGAGCGTATCAATATTTACATCCAAATTCTCATTATCCATTGCGTCAATACTAGAGTAGTCCAAGACATCTGTTATGAGTTTTTCCATCTTCTCAAGCGTGACTTCAATCAGGTTTAAATTCTTTAAACTGGTATCATCTAGTTTGCCAGCATTGTCTTCCTTAATCCAATTTACTAAAGCATCAATACTTCTTAGTGGTGATTTTAAATCATGCGAAACAATATGCGCATAGTCTTGCAGCATGGCATTACTATGTTCAAGTTTTTGCACCAATTTTTCTTTTTGGATTTCTAGATTTTTAAAATCTGTTATATCTCTTACGATTCCTTGAGCAGCTATAGCACTTTTATCTTTATCTAGGATTAAACTTGCATTGATGTGTACCCACTTGACTTCTTTCGTTTTAGTATAAACTCTGGCTTCGAAATTTTTAAAAAAGCCGTGTTTTTGTAAGTTTCGAAAAGCATCCATGACATATTGAATATCTTCTTCAAAGACTAGGTCTATTACATTAAGCCACTCCGCTTCGATATTATATCCAAATAAATCACTAGCAGCTTCATTAAATTTTATGACATTACCTAGCGTATCCATTATGACATAAGCATCAATGATATTTTCAAAAACACCTTGGAGTTGGTTGGTTTTTTCTTCTAATAGTGTTTCTACCTTTTGAGCGCTATGATATAACTCTCGAGACTTAGCCTCAAGAATTTTTTCGGCAGATTTTCTCGCAGCTTTTTCCCGATGTAAGGCTCGCTTTAATATGTTAACATTTTGACTCATTAGTTTTTGTGAATCTCGAACCGTACTTCAGTTCCATCTTCTTTTATTTTTTCAAGGATAATGCTTGCCTTTGAGTTGAAGTGTTCAAAGGTTTTATTCATCAAGCCAAGACCAAAATGATGCATCGCTCTTCCAGAGGCATAATCCATTACTAGCTTATTTTCTGTTTTTTCGATTACCGTAAAAGTAGGTAATTCAGCCTCTGGGTATATTTTTTTCACTTCTACATGAATATGATTTTCTATAGAGGATATCATCTCAATCGGATCTCTATAAGTAGCTAGTAGGCCAGGGTAGGAGGATTCTATAACGCTAAAAAAGTGCTCTCCATAAGTCAACAACAATTGGTCAATAGACAAATCCGTTTTATCGCTTAGGTGAGTAAGAAGTTGTAGCATTTCAGAAAAGCTATAAGTACCTATAGATGTATATATTCCCTGTGATTCTAGTTCAGATTGACTAATAATATGGTCTACCATCTCTAGTCCAAATTTATCTTCGACCAGGTCCAAAAATTCTGTAAAAACTATTCCTTTCATAAGCTATGTATTAATTCATTGATACTCCAATATTCTAGTAAATGCTTCATTTTAAGCACATAGTCATCATATTTCAAGGGCTTTATTACATACCCTGCCACTCCTAGCTTGTAACAGGATGTCAAGTCATTTTGATTTTTAGATGTTGTCAATATGATAGTTGGTATATGCTGTAAGCTTTCATCTTTTTTTATAGCGCTCAAAAACTCTATCCCGTTTATCTTAGGCATATTCAGGTCTAACAATATAATGTCGGGGAGCAATTCCTTATTTGTTAGCATCCTCAATGCTTCCTCTCCATTATTGGCCTCTTTTATCTGGTGTCTAAGTTTGTAGGTTGATATAACCCGCTGCAATTTCATTACTTCAATAGCGTCATCCTCAATCAGCAAAATTTTTAAAGACTTATTCATGAATGTGAACTTTTAAGTCAAAAGTATACTACAGGCCAAGCTTTAGTTCAATTATTCGCCTGCCTGTCTATTGGTTACGTTGAATGACACATTTGTGCCGATGAATAGATTTAGATATCTGAAACCAAGCCATTGCACTTAATTCTAGAAACGTAAGATTTGCTGTAAGGTTAGGGGATTGAGTCTAAGGATTTGAATACTGTGTACAGCATGTTATATAGAAAATAGGATAGAGTTCCTTTGATGTCGGGGGAGGGCAGGAATAACTGCGTTGATTCTATAAATAATAAAGCGCTGGAAATTTTGGTGACTTTGGCCTATGTATTTTCATTTAACCATCTGCGAATCCCTCTTTTCTTTATTTGCTTTTCTCTTTGCAATGCCTCTTGCTTAGAAATATATGCTAACTCTTTTACAATTTCCCAATCTTTAGCTTTGGCAGTAAAACCTTTATGATTCGAAAGGTGCTTTCGTAGCCGCTCTTCTGGTTTCGCCTCTGTCATACCAACATAATATCTGGATAACTTCGCTGAGTAAAGGATATACACGTTTACTAATTCTTGGTACATTATTTAGTAGCTTATGTATCTAAAATAAGAAAGGTCAACACTTTCGTGTTGACCTTTTTGTGTCGGGGCGGCAGAAC
>CAYWOZ010000116.1:0-10631 GCA_964458675.1 uncultured Saprospiraceae bacterium | reverse complement strand
GCAAGGTAGTATAGATTAAAGTTACATTTTATAGAAAACTAGTTTTTTTTATAGAAAACTAATACCACTCCTAATTAGAACTTAATTAATCTATTTCTGCTAAGATTAAACCTAGAAAATAAGAATAATGAATCTGTGTCTGAATTTATAATTAATAGTTCAGATTAGTTACGCAAAATACAGATAGTTTGTGAAATTATTAATTTAAGATAAATGTAAATGTAGTAAGAGAGATGAATGATATTTTGTTTAGCAATATTGAAAGAAAACAACACCTTGTTGAAAGTCAGAAGTACACTTATGATTTGATTATTATTGGAGGTGGCATTACAGGGGCAGGAATAGCCTTAGATGCGAGTTTGCGTGGCTTGTCAGTTTTGCTTTTAGAAAAATCAGATTTTGCATCAGGAACGAGTAGCAAATCAACCAAACTTATTCATGGCGGTTTAAGATATTTGAAACAACTAGAAATTGGATTGGTTATGGAGACCGGTAGGGAAAGAGCCGTAGTTCATCGCAATATTCCGCACCTTGTTCATCCAGAAAAAATGCTTCTTCCTATTGTAAAAAATGGAACTTTCAATAAGTTTTCGGCTTCCATAGCAATTTCTGTTTATGATAAATTAGCTAAAGTCCCTTCAGAGGATACCAAAGTGGCCTATAATAAGAATGCAACATTGAAACAAGAGAAACTATTGAATGCTGAACTCCTCAAGTCAAGCATACAGTATTCTGAATATAGAACTGATGATGCCCGATTGACAATCGAATTGATTAAGGCAGCGAGGAGAGAAGGTGCAGAAGCATATAACTATCTTGAAGTAACTGATTTTATATATACGGAAGGTAAAGTCAAAGGGGTGAATTGCATTGACCTCGTTGATGAAAGTAGCATTTCTTTTAATGCCAAGCAAGTAGTTTCTGCTACTGGACCTTGGGTAGATAATTTGAGGGAAATTAATAGTTCCAAATCTGGGAAGTCGCTTCAGCTAACTAAAGGTGTACACATTGTCTTCCCATTTGAAAAATTACCAATAAAAAATTCTGTTTATTTTGACGCATTTGATGGGAGGATGCTTTTTGCAATTCCGAGAGGAAAAGTTACTTATGTAGGCACTTCAGATACTAAGTATAATGGTGACAAAGACAAAGTCTTGTGTACTACTTCAGATATTGAGTATATATTGAATGCCACTAATAAAATGTTCATAATAGAAACACTTAAGAAAGAAGATGTTGTTTCTACATGGGCAGGTCTAAGACCCTTGATTCATGAGGATGGAAAATCGCCTTCTGAACTTTCTAGGAAGGACGAAATATTTATTTCCGAAACAAATCTCATTTCCATTGCAGGAGGCAAGCTAACTGGTTTTCGAAAGATGGCAGAAAGAATAGTTGACCTGGTACAAAAAAAGAACAAAGATTTTTCGCAGCAACCGTGTACAACAAAATTTTACAAACTACATTCGGATAGTTTCATTGATTACCAAGAATATAATTCATTTAAAGAATCTATCAAAAGGGATTATGCGGATAAAGGAATTACTGACTATGATGCCTGGTATTTCACCACGACCTATGGCAAACATGCAAAACAAATAATTGACACTGCTGTAAAGTCTGTACTAGACATAGAGAAAGCCCTAATCCAAAGTGAATTACTTTATACAGTTAAATATGAGTCAGCCCTAAAACCTGATGATTATATTAATCGACGGACAGGAAGAATCAATTTTGATATTGAATCCATACGAAATAATTTTGATTTTATTATTTCAGAATTTAGTAAACTGTTTAATTGGAAAGAGTCAGAAATGGAGGTAATCAAGCAAGAAACTCAAAGCAGTATAGATGATGTTAGCATTATCTATGCATAGTCTTATTTTATTATACTAAGTGGAAAGTGGTTTGGGGCAAATTATGTGAGTATAAAGATTTGGGCGACCGAGCAGGCTGTTCAGGGGTCCGCTTTCGCTCCCGTCCTGACTTCCGTTTCACTTCAGCCATGACCTGCTTCCTACGGTCGCAGCCCTTACCATCCTTGTCGCGAGGCTGCTTCATTTTCAGCTTTTTTAGGAAACAAGCATTTTCTTAAAAACAAAAAGATGAGAAGAGAAATCACCTTTTTCCATATAACTAACTTCCTCATCTTCTTGAAATATAGTTACATAGGGGAGAGGCAATCCACTATACATCAAGGAATCTCCTGGATAAGACTCTTCCAAATCTTCAAGAATATATTCTGCATTTGGGTCCAAACCTTTTAAGAAGACTTTTTTAAAAGGCGCATTCGAAACAGATAATATATTAAAGTATACCAAAAAGACTTTAGATTCATCTGCAGAAATATACTGCCAGCAAACTTCATTATTAGTTTTTATTAATCTAATAAATTTCCCATTTATAAAATCGTCCTTTGTATTTTTGATAATTGACGAGTACAATTTTAGTTCAGCTTTATTGGCAATAATATCTGATTCATTTAATGAAAAACCTCTTGCAGCGCAAAAAGCTCCAGCTAAAAATCTAGTTTTCAAAGAACTCACTCTTCCATTTTGATGGTTAGGAGAAGGCCCTACATAGGCAGCTAGAACCTCATTAGGCAATAACAAACTTGCTCCATTGATAATATCCAATCTTCCAATAGGATCACACATATCTGAAGTCCAAGTTTGTGCCATTAAAGAAAGCATTCCTAAATCACATCTATTGCCGCCACTTGCACAATTTTCAAAAATAATATTTGGAAACTTATCAGTCAGCCTTTTTAATAAATCGTATAGACCTAGAATATAACGATGGCTTACTTCTCCCTGCTGGTCTGCTGGAAGAGCAGTCGAACCAAGCTCAGTCATTGCCCTGTTCATATCCCATTTTACATAAGAGATTTTTCTACATGAAAAAATACTGCTCAAACTATCAAAAAGATAATCGACAACTACCTTCTGCGAAAGATCAAGTGTCAATTGATAACGACCGAGAGAAGCTCTCCTATTTGGGACTTGAATCACCCATTCAGGATGTTCCCTAAATAAATCGCTTTGCGGATTTACCATTTCTGGCTCCACCCAAATTCCAAATTTGATTCCTTTCTCTGTTACTTTTTCCGCAAGCCAAGGAATACCTTCCGGGAATTTATTCTCATCTGCAATCCAATCTCCTAAGGAGCTTGTATCATCATTACGCCCTTTGAACCAACCATCATCAAGAACAATCATATCTAAATCCATATCAACAACATGGTCTGCAAGAGCCAATACTTTTGTAGAAGTAACATCAAAATAACATGCTTCCCAAGTATTTAAATAAGAAGACCGTGATAAATTTTGATATCTCTTTGGTGTTATCCTTTCTCGAATGAATTGATGCCATTGATGGCTCATGTCATTTAGACCTGTTTGCGATTGGACATGCAAAGCTTCGGGACTTGTAAATCGCTGCCCTGGATGTAAACTCCATTGAAAACCAAATGGATTTATCCCTGCAGTAAGTCGTACACTTTGATATTCATTTTTGTCAACTGATATTGAAAAATTCCCACTATACATTAGTGTTGTTCCATACACTTGACCATGATCTTCATTTGCACCATTTTCCATAATCACCATAAATGGATAATGCTCAGCACTAGAATTTCCTTTATTACTTTCAATAGTAAATCTTCCAGTGGGCACGGGTATACGTTCTATATTAAATTCTCTGGCCCAAGTTCCGTGTAAGTGAAGCATCTCATAATCAGCTGCAGAAAAATTTAATGCGGTTGAAGCAATGCCTTCAATAGAAATAGAATTCTTGCTATTGTTTAATATAGAAGTTGAACGGGAAAGAACTCCATATTTTTCATAAACTGTATAGTGCAAATTGAGTTCTAAGTCAAGTACAGAATCTTCAAGTATAATAGTTAAGGTTTCGGATCCATCACCTATTGCACTAGGCAAACCTTGCAAGTCAGGCTTCTCTTTTGTAATTCTGTGCGACTTATAATGAAAAGAGAATATCGAGTTCCCATCTGCATTTTTTCCTTGAAAAGCGGAATACCTATAATCTGATCTTCCGAAAAAAGGATATTCTACTGGAAAGTCATTCAGATCTAGATTTTCTATTCCTTCAAAATTTGAAGTCATGGCTCGCATAGCCAATCTATGAGGGCTTCTCGTTCGATGTTGTTGATTTAGTGAGGGGCCAAAATAGATGTGCTGCAATAAGCCTGCATGTGTAACTTTAAATACATAGCTAAACTGTTCATTATATAAAGAGAAGATGTTATTATTGTCGACAGTGATTGGCATATTTGATTAAGTATTCTGAGATTCCAAAATTTTTCTTTCTAAGACAATTATAAGAAAAGCTTGAATAAAAATTCATTTATCTATCTTATATTTAGATTTTACTTTCAACTATATTATGAAACTTCAATCAACCCAAATAATTGTTTTCCTTGCCATTACGGCAATTATTGCTTTCATAACTTATCTATATTGTCGTGGTAAAGGTGGCTCAGAAAATGAAGAAAAAGAATACTTCTTAGCTGGAGGAGAACTCAAATGGTATTTCGTAGCAGGTTCCATTACCTTAACAAATTTATCTACTGATCAGTTGGTCGGAATGAATGGGAATCAAATGGCTTTACTTGCTTGGTGGGAGCTTGCAGCAGTGGCAGGATTACTTATGCTTACGTTTCTTTTTATACCAGTATATTATAGATACAAATGTACAACAACGACAGAACTGTTAGAGCGTCGTTATAATAATAAACATATTAGAGCCCTGATTTCATTACTTTTCCTTGCAGGAAATATTTTCATTTTCTTGCCGGCTATCTTATATGGTGGTTCTTTGTTTATGCAACAAATGTTTGGATTAGAAGAGCTCAATATATACTATATGGCAATAGCTTTTGCAGTAGTTGGATCGGCTTATGCTATCTTTGGAGGACTCCGAGCTGTGGCAATTTCAGATACTTTTTCTGGAGTATTACTCTTATCCCTAGCTCTAATCGTGGTCTGGGTTGCTTTGAAAGAAATAAATTTTGATTTCTCTGGAATTCCAGCGGAACGCCTTTCGCTTATTGGAGGATATGAATCCCCAATTCCTTTTCCCACTTTATTTACAGGGATGATATTTATTCAGATGTTTTATTGGTCCACTAATCAAACAATAACCCAAAGAGCCATGGCTTCACCTTCTGTAAAGGAAGCCCAAAAAGGTATCTTGACAGCTGCAGCTATTAGATTACTTATTGTGCCACCTATTATTGTTTTACCTGGTATCATCTCCTACAAATTGTACGGAGAAGTTGGAAACAATAAAGCATTCGGAATGATAGTAAGCGATTTGCTTCCTTCTATCTTGACAGGAGCTTTTGCCGCTGCAATTGCAGCTGCCGTTCTCACAACTTTTAATTCAATCCTCAACGCATCTGCTGCACTTTGGGTTTGTGATGTTCATCAAACTTATATAAATAAGAAACCGAACGTGAGTAGACTCACCTTCATTGTTTCCATATTAATGGTAATTTTGGCCTTTATTATGTTCCCGGTCTTTTTACACGCTGAAAACTTAATTAATCTAGTCCAAGAACTTTATGGTTTTCTATCTATGCCTATACTTTCTGCGTTTATGGTAGGTTTGCTTTTCAAAAATGTAGATGCCAAAGCGGTAATTATTTCGGTAGTATTGGGTGTATTTCTATATGCTTTTTTCACCAGAGTATGGCCCATGTTGCCAGGTGGTAACTACATTCACATGATGGCAATTACTTTGATTTTTAGCGTACTTACAGCACTTCTAATAAATAAAATTATTTATAAGAATGACGCTATATGGGATGCACATAATGTATTTGGTCGAAATGCTTCTATAGAAAAATGATGCAACTCGGAGTCTGTTATTATCCAACACACTGGCCTGAGTCCATGTGGGTAAAAGATGCTACTGAAATGAAATCTCTTGGATTTTCCTTAGTTAGAATTGGAGAATTTTCTTGGTCAAAGTTAGAGCCGAAAGAAGGCAAACTAGATTTTATTTGGTTAGATAAAGTATTCGAATTATTTAATAAGGTTGGAATTAAAATTATATTAGGTACTCCAAGTGCAACCCCACCAAGGTGGGTTTTAGATAAATTTCCTGACCTTTTAGCATCAGATGTCAATGGACAAGTTAGGAGGTTTGGATCTAGAAGACACTATTGCTTTTCACATAAAGGCTATAAAATTCTCGCTGCCCAAATGGCAAACAAACTGGCTAGGCGATACGGAAATCATCCAGCTCTTTTTGCTTGGCAAACAGATAATGAATACGGATGCCATGACACAATTAGATCATATAGCCCTAGAGCAAAAGTTGCTTTTCAAAACTGGCTATCTCAAAAGTATGAATCAATCATTGAGTTGAATCAAAGATGGGGTAATGTTTTTTGGTCTATGGATTATGAAAATTTTGAACAAATTGATTTACCAAATTTAACGGTCACAGAACCCAATCCAAGTCATAAAATGGATTTCTACCGATTTTGTTCAGATCAAGTTATAGCTTGGAATCAGGCACAGTTGAATGCCATTAGATCTCATTCAACAAAACCTATTTTTCATAATTATATGGGTAGAATTACCGATTTTGATCATTTTAAATTAGGTGAAAATATGGAAATGGCCACTTGGGATAGCTATCCTCTTGGCTTTCTAGAGGATCGTTCAGACCGCACGGAATTATTTAAACAACAGTACCAATATACTGGAGATCCAGATTTTCAAGCTTTTCATCATGATCTTTACAGAAGTGTTGGGAAAGGCAGATGGGGTATTATGGAACAACAACCTGGACCTGTAAATTGGGCTCCTTATAATCCGAAACCTGCCTCTGGGATGATAAGAGTTTGGACTTTAGAGGCGATGGCACATGGAGCAGAATTTGTATCTTTTTTTCGGTGGAGACAGTTACCTTTTGCACAAGAACAAATGCATTCCGCTTTAAAAAGACCAGACAATCGGCCAGCAGAAGTACTTGAAGAAATTCGATTATTAGCGGAAGAATTAAAATCTTTTCCTTTTAATAATCCTAAAAAAAGTGCAAATGTTGGTTTAGTATTCGATTATGAAAGTCAATGGGCATGGGAGATACAACCGCAAGGCCAAGATTTTGATTACTTTAATTTAGTTTATAATTTTTATTGTGGACTTCGGAGACTAGGACAGAATATTGACATTCTTCCACCAGATTATGAGTCGTTAGATTCTTACAATTTAATAGTAATTCCAGGTTTGTTTTCCCTTAGCGATAGTATTATAAATGACTTAACAAGTTTTAAGGGCGAATTATTGATTGGGCCGAGAACTAATACTAAAACTGCTGACTTTCACATCAACCTTGATTCTGTAGCGGAGCTGTTTGGGATAGATATAAAACTTGATTATGTTGAAACTTTAAGACCAACTGAAAAAAGAACTATTGAAGGAGTAGGTACCTTTCATAAGTGGTTAGAGCATTTAAAAGTTGATGATAAGCCTATTTCTCCTCTTATTGATACTAATCGAATGAGATATTTAGCGGGCTGGCCGGACGAAGAAACTTTAATTTCTATACTATCTACCAGTTTGAATCGGGCTGGATTAAAAATTTCAGCTCAAGAAAATGGACTTCGGTTAAAAAATGGGTATTGTATTGATTATTTAAACAGGATATTTTATAGCGAAGAAGGCTGTTAAGGCCACACCTTTCTGAAATAGTTCAATTTTGTCTAGTTGACAAATTGGAAAGAATATAATTCCCAATATTTTTGCCTTGGACTAACCCATCCATAATTGCAGGTTTATAATGAATTCCTCCGTATAATCTACTAATTGCAGCCTCTTCAGAAGCCTGATTAAATGAAGTAAATTCTCTCACCGGCAATCCGTATTTAACTTCAACATCGTCCTTATAACTAAATTTTTCACCAATTAGTTTTGTTAAGACAGTAGCTGAAGCCGCACTTACTACACTATGACCACTGGTATGTTCTGGAAAAGGTGGAGTTTGTAAAATTGGTTTCCAGCTTTTGTCTATATGTTCATTAATTAATGTTTCAGGGCGAATTAAATTAGAACGATACTTCTCATCCCAGCAACTAATAAATGCATCAAACAAGGCTATAGCCGTCCAAACATGAGCTTCAACCGTATGACTAAAATCCAATTTTTTGATTCTGCAAGCTACACTTGTAATACCCATCCAATGACCACCAGGGGTGATTTTTTTTGCTGCAAACATTACATGACCAGTTTGGTGGAGTGCATATGGGTTACAATCCCAAAAACTTGCTATAATTTTTTGTTCATCAGTTGCATTTTCAACAGCATTTTTCACCTCTATTATTTCTTTGTAAAATTGACTATTTTTTTCCAAGTTGAATGGAGTAGGTTTCTTTGGTTGAAATGCACTTAAGTCTTTAATAATCAATGGACGAATTTCTCTCCAATGAGGTTCTATGCCATCCATATAAGCTGGTGGTGTAGGTTTCCAATGAAATGATTCATCAGCCACATTGTATTTAGGAGCAGATCGTGTTTCACTATAATTGTCCTTATTTACCCATTTTAAAATATGACTGGCAACGAGATCTCCATATTCGAAAGAGGCATTAATAAGCTCTGAAGAAATATTAAGAGAATCAAGTTTCTTCTGAAACCCTTGATCAAAAGCATCAAGTTTATTTTTTGAAAAAATTAAAGCCTTTGACGTTTTTTGAAAAGCTCTTAAAGAGGCTAATTCATAGGATATTGGATCCTTTGAATTTGGTTTTGGAATTGGTGTTAAATGTTGGATTTGACCAGCAAGACTTCTGTGCTCTTTACTATTAACAGCAATTGTTTCATATGCAGCTATACATGGGTATACATACACTCGACTTGCCGCTGGAGGAGAGAAAATATCATGTACAATAATATCCGTTAACGAACCAAGTGAGCTTGTAAATAATGAAGCATCCTTGAGTAAGGCCAATTGCTGATTGACATTTGGTTGTTCATTCTTGCAATTAAACAACAAAAGGAAAAATAAAATATATTTAAAGAAATTATTCATAATGCTACTCAAATTTAATGCGTTAGAAGCTCATTTTTTGTCATTTGTGCTTACAATAAGAATCAAAAGAAGTTAATAAAGCATAGGTTTATATCTTCATCAATTTTCACCGATTTTTATCCAGCATTTATATAGGGTAACAATAATACTATTTTTTACTATGTAATTAATTAAAGAATTATTATTTTCACCGAAATTCTATTACAGTGTAGTACAGTGTTTTGTCGCAATGTAGTAAATTTGATTATTGAAAACCGTAAAAATAAAAATCTTAAAACCACCACTAGAAAATGATTGATTTAGTAAATCAAATTCTTTTCGATCAAAAAAAATCTTCGACCAAGAAAGAGAAGATTGTCAATGCTGTCTCTTGTTGCATTCAAGATAATTCCCTCAAATTAGATGATATACTCCCATCTGTTAACGAACTCTCTTCTAAAATTGGATACTCAAGGGAAACTGTAGTATTAGCATATAAGGATTTAAAAAATAGGGGGATAATAGATGCCAAGCAAGGATTAGGGTATTTTGTTTCTAACAATGAGCTCAAGATTCAACATACAGTAGCCCTTGTGTTATATGGGTTTCAAACCTTTCAACAAGATTTTTATAATAGTTTTAGGAATACCCTAGGAGAACGATTTAAAATCGACGTTTTCTTTCATCACAACAATTATAGAATTTACGAATCGATTCTGAATGACATCCATAGCTCATATGGACATTACGTGATTGCGCCAATTCAAAATCACTCCAACCTAACACCTTTACAAAAGTTTCCAGAAAATAAATTATTTCTAATCGATAGGTATAAGTATGTAGGGGAGAGGGTATCAAAAATCACCCAAGAATTTGAACAATCATTAATCAGTGTTTTAGCCGAATTATTGATAGATATCAAAAAGTATGAACGCTTAATTCTATTTTATAAATCATCTTCGGATTACCCTAAGGAAATTTTAAGCGCTACAAAACAATTTTGTGGGAACCATAATATCGAGTTGCAAATTCAAGACGAGTATAAAAGTTCTATGCTTTCAAAGGGTAACCTGTATTTCACTATCGGGGATTCTGATTTATGGAATATGCTTAAGGATATAAAAGACCAAAACTTTAAATTAGGAAAAGATATAGGAATTTTATCCCATAATGACTCTCCGGTAAAAGATATTATTTTAGACGGCATTACTACTTTTTCTACCGATTTCGTAGAGATGGGCAAACAAGCCGCAAATGCTCTAGTAAGCAATCAATTTGTAAATACTATAATTCCAGGAAAACTCATAAAAAGAAATTCTATTTAAACTATGTTGATTCAATTTTAATAATTGAATCTCAAAAATATTACTCTTAAATCTTTATTTTAAATCTATTATTATGAATGTGAAAAGCCATTGTCAACAAGTAAGAAAGTATGAAATCTACTTGAAGACATTATTAATTCTATTTTCTTTATTCTTTACAGGCCTACAATTAAGCGCTCAAAACGTTAATGGGAATGTAATCGACACAGACGGAGAGCCAATCATTGGCGCAAGTGTTTTAGTGACGGGCACTACTTCAGGAACAGT
>CAYWOZ010000115.1:0-10664 GCA_964458675.1 uncultured Saprospiraceae bacterium | reverse complement strand
GAGTCATTTTAATCAAGACTAAGGATTATAAGATTAAGTTTAAAAAGAAAAAGAAAAAGAAGAAAAATAAAGAAAAAAGATAGTATTCTTTAAACGCTTGAAACCATAATGGCTTAGAAGTAAAAAGCAAGAATAATTGATAGCAGAATACAATGTGCCGTACGGCGGCATTTTGATTACTACCAAAAAGTACAATAAGCGTCAAAAGAAGAAAAAGAAAAAAAACTAATCCCAATATGGCCTACATTAGGGACTCTATTTTGATCACATGGAAAACATAGTCAACGGGGGCATCATAATTCTACTTACTAGCCTTATTTATTACATTGCTTTTAAAAACTATAAAGCAAATAAATATAGCTTATGTCTATGCTTGATTATGCTAGGCGGTCTTCTTCTGCGTATATTCACTTCACTTGATTTCTTTCTGCATGCATGGGATGAAAGGTTTCATGCCTTGGTCGCCAAGAACCTAATAGATAATCCATTCAAACCCATGCTGTATAAAACACCTTTGCTAGGATACGATTATAAGGACTGGTCAGCGAATCATATCTGGGTGCATAAGCAACCCTTGCCCATTTATGCGATGGCACTTAGTATGGTGATATTTGGCAAAAATGTAATCGCTTTGAGATTGCCATCCATCTTGCTCAGCACATTGGCCATATACAGCACGTATAAAATTGGTCAATTTTTAGATTCGAAAAAGGTAGGCTTGATGGCCGCCTTTCTTTTTTCCATCAATGGATTGATTATCGAGCAGACTGCAGGTCGAGTAGCCACTGACCACTATGATGTGTTTTTTCTATCCCTTATTAGTTTTGCGGTTTACTTTATGATGAAGCATGTTGAGAAAGGAAAGACTAGTTTATTTTTATTAGGCGGCTTTTGCACTGGATTGGCCATACTTACTAAGTGGTTGCCAGCATTAATTGTACTACCTATTTGGATGATTTATGCTTACGATAAAAACTTCTCTATACAGAAGATAATTTCTTATTCATTTTTATTCGCTATCATAGTTGGAGCCGTGGCGATTCCTTGGCAGATTTATATCATGCATGAATTTCCTCAAGAGGCGAGCTATAGTTACACATACAACAAGCTTCATTTTTTTGAAGCGCTAGGACCTCATGGAAAACCATTTTACTTTCATTTTGATAAAATGAGAATACTATTTGGGGAACTGATTTACCTACCCTTTATTTGGCTAATTTATTCAGCATTTAAAACTAGAAGCAACACAAAACTCCTCTTACTTGCTTGGATTTTGATTCCATATATTTTCTTTTCCATAGCAGTTACTAAGATGCAAGGCTATATTTTATTTTGCGCTCCTGCTATTTTCATCATGACTGGTTTGTTTTATAATTACCTACAACAATTCAAACCCAAAGCCCCATGGCTCATTTCACTAGTATCCGTTTTACTGTTTGCCTTACCTATAAGATACTCCATAGAGAGGATAAAACCATTTTCGAATAAAGAACGAAGTCCTGCTTGGATCTCAGAACTAAAACGAATAGATAGAACTTATCCAGATACAAAGAAGGTCATCTTCTCCTGCAAGTATCCAATCAAAGCTATGTTTCATGCAGATGTGATAGCCTATGAGAAACTGCCCAATGAAAATGAATTGGCTAAAATAGAATCTGAGGGTTATCAAATATACGTAGAGGAGTCCAAGCCTAATTCCTCAGAGCACAATACTCTGGAGGAAGTTCGATATGTTCATTTGAATAAATAGCAATTTAGTTTGCGGGAAGTTCTTATTTATAACTAATACATTGTTTGAGTGTGAATTTGAGAACCGAGGGATTTCAAAATTCAATACTTGCGACTCCAACTCTAACTGGTATTTTTTTGCGAGAAGGATGGGAAGTACTGGCGCGATAGCGACAGGTGCGAGTCCATAGCCCATCGACGTGAGGAGATGGGCTATGGAGGAAGCACGGGAACGAACGTGGACTACTGGACAGCCTGGTCATCGATTTTTCATCGGTGGCTCGCCCAAATACAAAAATAGACATACAGGCTAAAATTCTCATTGAACTTTGTACCTTTGGGGCTGTTCTAAGGATAGTTCTCGAACTGGAAAGAACGTTTATTAATTCACAAAATAAAACTGAAAAATTATGGCTTTTACTTTGCCTGAATTGGGTTATGCGTACGACGCTGTGGAACCTCACGTGGATGCGCGCACCATGGAAATTCACCACTCGAAACACCACAATGGATATACAAATAAGCTGAATGCTGCTATCGAAGGCACTGACTTGGCAGGTAAATCTATAGAAGATATTTTAGCAAATCTGGACATGAATAACACTGCGGTTAGAAATAATGGAGGTGGATACTTCAATCACAACTTGTTTTGGACGATGCTAAATCCAAATGACAAGGGTCGTCTAAGCGGTGCACTAAAAGATGCAATCGATAGAGACTTTGGATCAAGAGAGGCATTTGAAGAGCAATTTTCAAAAGCTGCTGGTACTAGATTTGGATCTGGTTGGGCTTGGTTGTGTGTTCATGATGGTGGTAAACTAGAAATTTGCTCGACTCCAAATCAAGACAATCCATTGATGCCTGGTGTAGGATGTGGAGGGACGCCTATCATGGCGCTAGATGTATGGGAGCATGCATACTACCTAAACTACCAGAATAGAAGACCTGACTATGTAGGTGCATTTTTAAAAGCGCTTAACTGGAATGAGGTGGAAAGAAGATACGAATCACTCGTATAAATTATAGAAATTTAAAAGCCTTGCTCAAAGCTAATGAGCAAGGCTTTTTTATGTATGAGTTATTACGCCAATATTACTAATTCATTCATCTCCGAGTCAGAATTAGTTACTATTAATCTTATATATTCCTTTCGAGGAGCTAATCAAAAATGAATTTTCATTTGTTTGAATCATTTCATAAGTTGGCTCATTAATCTGGATTCCGCTAGTATTAAATGGTACAGGCTCGAAATTTAGCGAGTCATTATTTAGAAGGACTAATGTATTCAGTGCGTCTAACTTCCCATTATGGGTTTCTATATCTTCATTATTTGTCAATAAGACTATATCTAGATCTTGATCATCATCTATATCCATAAACTTTGCTCCATTTATAATGGAATATTGTGATTCGATTGGAAGTTTTACTATTTCGAATTGGAAGTTATCCTTTTGTTCTAGAATAATTGTTTCCAGCGTATAAGCCGATTTAAAGTTTACTTCTTTTTTAAGACCCTGCAATATTTCTTTTGCATCGGCTTTCCCAAATGATTGGTAAGAGTTAAAATTGTTTTTGATGGCGGGTAAAATTTTAGCTATATCATCTCTAGAATGATAAGTATAAGAATTATTTTCAGACTGATTAAAATTAATAAGTAGTGGGTCTATGCTTCCATTTTTATCCAAGTCATCAGCAATTATTTTAATTGGATCTGACTTACTCGCACTATATCTACAATTGGTTCCTATATTCAGTAACAATATGTCTTTATCACCATCACCATCGATATCTTCAACCATGGTTTCTTGCCAAAGTCCTTTATAATCATCGAAATTGCCCTTAATTTGGAATTCGTCTTCATTTGCTTTCCGAATCAAAACTTTTGGAGACATCCATTCACCATTAACGATAATATCATCAAAAGAATCGCCGTTTATATCTTCGATTTGAACCGAGGTAATACACTTATTTTCTAGCGGTGGCATTTGTGGTGACAAAGCCTTTCCATTTATATCATAAAAGGAAATACTGCTCCCTTTGAAAATAGGATAATCTTTAGAAGTAGGATAATGCACCAAAACAATTTCTTGATCGGTCTGGTCATCAAGATTAATAAAATCAAATCTATAAATCCCTGGTTCTAGATTCCATTCCTTTGTAATCTGAGCTGTCTGCACATCATAAATAAAGAACTTTGATTCCGCTATGCCTGTCCTATTTTGCTTAGTAGCCACATAAAACAAGGTCTTTTCTATACTATTTTTTTGGTCATTAAATTTGAAATCTGTAACTACATATCCATTAAGCTCTACAATCGAAGTTGTATCTAAGTTGGAGTTAATTTTTAAAATAGCATCGTCAATATTGGATACAAATACATCTTGATTGTGTTTTCTCAATAGGGGTTTTGGAACCAAGCATGGTTTATGCAACAAAGGTTGAATGTCATATTCTAAACTTGCCATGTTATTTAGATCGAAATCGAATATTAATTCTTGAGAAAATAATGCAGCTTTTTTCTGATTTTTTGGAGGTGTCTGATTTTTTGAAATTTGCTTATAATCAACCAATATTTTATTTGAATTTTCACTAGGTTTGACTTGACTGTATTTTCCATTTGGCCATTCAATTTCTAATAAAATAGGAGATTTTTCTCCGATTCCGAATAATAATGATTTGGCCATACTGGACATATAAGATCTTACTGGAGAAAGTCGTTGGACTAATTTCATACCATTGTCTAGATGCAAAGTAAGCTTGGCTCCTATCGCATCTCGATTTAAGGTATCCCCTATCAGTTCTACTTGAAAAGAAGGCTTATTTGAAGTATTAATAATTACTTCAGAAGCTTGATTTAGGTTGTTCAACACTAATTCTAAATCGCCATCATTGTCTAAATCCGCGTATGCGGCACCGTTGGATATTGCTTTTTTAGGGGCTATTATTGGTGTAGGCTTTCCATCTTTAACATTTAAGAATAAAATGTTTTCCAAATCGACAGAGGGTAACTTTTGAATTTGTTCTTTAATATTATCTATAGCATTTTCTTTGCTCCCAAAACCTCCAGAATTTGAATTGTAATTTATAAAATCAAGGTCAGTAATGTTTTTGCCATAACCATTGGTAATAAATAAATCAGCTTTAGTGTCATTGTTATAATCTAATATTAGTGGCGACCAACTCCAATCCGTTTCATGGATATCAAGATTTGCGCCTACTTCAGAAAATGGTATTACTTCTTGATTTATATTATTACCATTATGAATTTGGAGAGTGTTTCTTATAAATTGTGAATTATAATTCTCCTTAAGAGACAATTTATATTTATCAAAATTCATTTCACCAAGCATAGTTTTCTGTCGAGAATTTAGGACGGGAAGCATATCCACTACAACTATGTCTTCTCTTTGATCGGAGTTAATATCAGCAATATCTACACCCATGCTATTATAAGAAGTGTGCTTCAAATATTCTTTGGATTTGTCTTCAAATCTTTTGCCTTGATCATTGACATAAAAAATATCATCGGTTATAAAGTCGTTGGCTACATAGACATCTAAATAATCATCATTATTAACATCCGTCAAAGCGACTCCAAGGCCAAATCCTGGGATAGTTACATTCCATTCCTCTGATTTTTCTATAAAGTTCAATTCGCCAGTCTCACTCTCTTGATTGATAAAAAACTTGTCTATACTTTTGGGTGAAAAATAGTTTTTCGGTTTAGGGTAATTTTTGGTTTTGTGATCTACAAAATTTTGTAATTGAAATAGGTCTAAATCTCCATCATTGTCAAAGTCCGCAAATAGTCCTTGTTGAGAATAACCATCAATCTGAAGTCCTAGACTAGCACTTTTTTCCTCAAATAAGATTTGCTTTGTACTACTTTGATTAATAAAAAATTTGTTATAACAATTACTGGTTTCACAATTCGGGCCACCTACTGATAAGTAGATATCTGATCGTCCATCGTTATTGATATCAATTATAGAAATACCGTTTACCCAAGCAGAAGTAGATAGATTGGCGGTTTCAGTTATATCTTCAAATATCAAACTTCCCTTGTTTAATAGGAGTTTAGAGCTAGTCATGTTCCCTCCTAAAAAAATGTCCTTTAACCCATCATTATTAACGTCAATAATGCCAACTCCACCTCCATTGTACAAATAGTGATAATCGAAAATATTTAGAGAGTCTTCTGAAATGGTGTTTGAAAAATCTAATTCTATGTGATTACCTATTGGATTAGGATAATTATTAGATTCGTCATTACATGAACTTAAGAAAAAGACTAAGAAAGTAAGAAGTACGAGATTCGTTTTGATGATAATATTTATTAGGTGGGTAAAAAAAAATGACCGTTACTCAAAAGTAACGGTCATTTTTAAATTAAAAAAATATTTTAATAACCAGGATTCTGAACTAGTTCAGTATTTGAAGATAATTCAGATACAGGAATCCAAATATATTCATCTCTACCAGTAGTAAATGTTCCACCACTTAAAGATTTTGGATGTTCTCCATGTAAAGAATTTGGACCTAAATAGTCATCCGCAAGATTCCATCTTACAAGGTCAAAAAATCTGTGACCTTCTCCCGTCAACTCAAGTACTCTTTCATCAATGATAGCTTGTCCAAGATCTGCCTGTGACATACCTTCAGGAAGAGGAGTTACTTCAGCTCTATCTCTTACCATGTTAATGTAAGCGGTAGCCTCAGCACTGTTTCCTTGATTATTTAAAGCTTCAGCCATCATTAGCAAAACGTCAGCGTAACGAATGATTCTCCAATTGTTTCCAACATTGGTACCAAGAAAATCAACATTATCTCTTATACCAATATCGAGGCCAGCATACTTTCTAGAGAAAATAGGTTCCATGCCATCATTTTGAGCAACTTCAATATCCCCAGCAAAATCATCCAAAAAAGCAGTACCACCATATCCAAGAGAACCTGGATAGTCATATGCCAAAGTAGCATCTCGTCTTATTGTCTCTCCATTTGCTTCGAATAAATCTCTTACCCAAGTATTGATAAAGTGAGATTGATCTGGTGACTTAGTTGGTGGGGCATAATCAATATGATAATTTCCTAAAGTTCCAACACCTGGAACATCAACTCCCCAATTGAAAGCCTCAAGACCTAGATATTGTAATTCAAATACAGATTCGCTGTTATTTTCATTATCCTGTCCAAAATTATCTTCGTATTGATCTCCTGGTAATAAACTATAATTTCCACCATCAATTACTCTTCTAAAGGCAGCCTGTGCAGCAGCCCAATTTCCTCTATACAATTCTGACTTACCCATAAGTGCAGCAGCCGATCCAGAAGTTGGTCTTCCTAAGTTTACACCATCCCAAGTAGCTGGTAACCTTGATTCTGCATCAGCAAGATCCGCTATGATTTGATTCCAAACATCATTAGGGTCTGCTTGCGAAGGAGTAGAATTAATTTCTGTGCTAGTAATCAATGGTACATTTCGAAATAAATTTAGTAGATACCAATTTGCAAAGGCACGCATAAAATACGCTTGTCCCAGATAAAGATCTGAATTAGGAATATCAGAAGTAACATTCTCAAGAATGTCATTGGCTCTAAAAATAGTTTTGTAAGGTTCTTGAAAAACTTCAGTAGCCCATCTAGCTACTCCAGGTGTCCCCTGAAAGGTAGACATTGCTGTGTTCGCATCAAAAGGTCTAATGTTGAAGGCGTCTGATCTAAGCATGGCACCAGTATGTATTATACGCCCCCAGAAAAAGGTATTTGTAATGGTATGGTACATACCATTAGTGGCAAGTATAGCATCATTTTCAGTTTGCCAAAAATTACCTAGAGAAACTGTATTCGAGTTTGTCTGATCTAATAAGTCTTCATTACAACTTTGTATGAAAACAAACATAACTAGCAGAAGTAATACTGCCTTAATATATTTAAAAACTTTCATTCTATATTATTTTAATTTATTGATTTTTAAAAATTTGCTTGAATTCCAAAAATAACAGCCGTAGCATTTGGATACGCTCTTGCATCTAGACCACGACCTAACAAAGGATTCACATCAACTCTATTTCCAGCAAAGCCAGTATCTCTATTGGCTCTACCTCCATTTGTAGAAGAAACATCAGGGTCATATCCTGAATAACCTGTAATGGTAAATAGATTTTGACCTGAAATAGAAAATCTTAATCCTGAAAATGCGCCTCCCAATTGGGCCTTGTTAAGAGTATACCCTATTTCAGCTGTTCTTAGTCTAAAATAAGATCCATCTTCAACAAAGAAAGAGGATGGTGCTCTATTACCTGCTTGATCTAATGTAGTTGATCTTGGGATATCAGTATTTGTGTTTTGTGGTGTCCAAGCATCCAATACATCAACGAGTTTATTGTCATCTGCCCAGAATATATTGAAAAATCTATTTAAGTTATAAATTTCGTTTCCTTGCACACCATTAAAAAATAAGCCAAAATCAAGGTTACCAACTGAACCAGAAAAATTAAGACCATAAATAAAATCTGGTGTAGGATCTCCTAAGACAGTTTGATCATCAGCTGTCACCATACCATCACCGTTAACATCTCTTCTGATAAAATCTCCAGGTTGTACAAGGCTTCTTCTTGTAGGATCATTAGCAATATTAGGGTCGCTGTCAATAGCTGCTTGATCAGCATAAACACCATCTACGATAAATCCGAAATAAACACCAGGCGCTTCCCCTTCTATAAATCTATTTACCCTAGTCAAATCCTCACTTGTAGAAGGGCCTAGGATTGGATTTGGCAATGAAGTAATTTCACTATTAAATGTACCTAGATTAAAACCTACTTGATATTTAAAGCTACTGCTCTTCCCGCCTCTGAAAAGGGCATCTAATTCGAAACCACTATTTCGAATTTCTCCTGCATTTCTTACTACTGGTAATGAAGTACCGTTAGTAGATGGTATATTCACTCCTACTAAAACATCTTCAACATCTTTAATATAATATTCTGCAGTTACTGTCAATTGGTCATCTAAAAATCCTAAATCAGCACCTATGTTTACAGTAGTAGCTTCTTCCCATTTTATATCGCCAACTGCGAATTGAGTTTGAGCATAACCAGGTATTAAAGCATTCCCGAATGAAGCATCAGACGTCAAGTTAAATACTGGTTGGAAAGCATAGTCAGGAATATTTTGAGAGCCCAAAGTCCCGTAACCTGCTCTAAGTTTTAACCTGCTAAACGTATTAGAATTAAAAAACGGCTCATTATGTATCTTCCATCCTGCAGAAATTGAAGGAAAAAGTGCATTTCTAAAATCTGGGGCAAACCTAGAAGAAGCATCGTTTCTCAAAGTAAATTGTACCAGATACTTATCTGCGTGATTGTAATTAACTCTACCAAATACAGATTGTAATCCACTCACATTGTTTACACCCCCTACGTTTTGTACATTTGCTGGAGATGCCGCACCAGAAACTTGAATATCATTTCCTGGTAATCCTTGAACATTAAGTGCCAAATTCCTAAAATCAATTCTTTGTTCAGTATAACCCAGCACAACATTAATGTTTCCATTTCTTGACAAGTCTTTATTGAAAGTAACAGTTGGCTCAAATAAAGTCAGCAAACTTTCTCCTCTAACTTCAGTAAGATCGTTTAGTGGATTGTTATTAATTACTGCATCAGAGTTACTCAAGAAATAAGTAGGTGTAAATGTTCTTGAATAAGTATTAAAATAGTCTATACCGTAATTAAGTTTTACAGCAAACCAGTCTGTAAAATCATAATTGAAGTTGATATTACCTAGTACATTTCTTGTATTTAGGTTATTATCTTCTAATGTAGCTAGGGCAAACTTATTAAGCCCTCCAAAATTGTGTATATCAAATTCAGGAGACTCAAATCCGCCGTCATTTTCAGGAACACTTTCTGCCAAAATCGGCGCTGTAGCACCATCAAAACCAAACCAGTTATTTTCTTGAAGATTGGCACTAGCCAAAGACAAGGATTGGTTTATAGTTAATTTTCCTAATTTAAATTCGCTATTTGCTCTACCATTTAATCTATTGAATCCAGAGCCTACCAAGATTCCATCCTGGTCATAGTAATTTCCAGAAATATAAAATGTGGCATTGTCATTTCCTCCTGAAAAAGAAACCCCATAATCCTGAATTGCTCCTGGATTTATTGACAAATCTTGCCAATCAGTTGAAGGAAAAGTATTTGGGAGCACAAAGCCTGTACCATCATTTAGTTCTAACTGATTTCTATACTGAATAAATTGTTCACCATTTAACAAATCAAGTGTTCTTGAAGCTGTTTCAACACCTGCTCTTGCATTTAAAGTAATCTTTGTACTACCGTCACTATTCCCTCTTTTTGTAGTTACAATAACTACCCCATTTGCTGCACGGGAGCCATAAATTGCTGCAGAAGAAGCATCTTTCAGTACTTCTATTGATTCAATGTCATTCGCGTTCAAGAAATTCAAGTTCTCTGCAAATGTTCCATCAATAACATACAATGGAAATGAGTTTGTTAAGGAACTAACACCTCTAACAAAAACATTCGTAGCTCCACCAGGAGCACCACCGTTTCCTTCTACTTGAATACCTGCTAACTTGCCTTGTAATGCAGATGTAGGATTACCTGCTGCGAGGGTTGTCAATTCTGAACCATCTATCGATGACACAGAACCGACTAAGTCACTTTTTCGTTGAACACCATAGCCAACAACTACGACTTCATCAAGAATCTCATCGTCCGTTTCTATGGTAGCGTTAATCGTCGTTCTCCCATCTAGTGGCACAGTTATAGTCTTGTAACCGATATAAGAGATAGTTAAGCTTGAAGATCCAGAGGGAACATTTAGGCTGTAATTACCATCTATATCTGTAACTGTTCCTGAAGTAGTGCCCGTCACTAAAACACTTGCGCCAATGATTGGCTCTC
>CAYWOZ010000114.1:0-10719 GCA_964458675.1 uncultured Saprospiraceae bacterium | reverse complement strand
GTGTTGAAGTCCACAATAACTGTTTCTTCATAAACGCAAACACTGTTTGCATCTGTAACAACAACATTATATTCTCCAGCTAATAAATCAGCAAAGGTAGTAGCGTCTTGAAAGTCTTCTCCACCATTAATACTGTACATAAATGGACCAACACCATTCACAGCAGTAACCATAATGATTCCGTCTTCAGATGTAGCATCAGAACTTGGTCTGACGTTAATGTCTGCTGTTAAAGAACATGACCCAGGTGCAGCACAAAAGTCTATTGATAATTCATCTTGAAATTGTCCACCATTAAATACGATTTCATTCCCCGCATTGTCAAATATGGTAATATTTCCTTGTCCAAAATTACAGCAAATTCCATCTCCGAATGTATCAGTAATAATGAAGGTATAACAATCATCTAATGGAAGGCAAACCTTATTGTTAAAACGCATGCCATCTCCTACAAAGCCACCTTCTTCGGCAAATACAGCTCCAGTTGTTTGGGAAACAACGGTATAGCTTGTTTCTTGAGGAAAGTCATCCACTAGTAAACTGACTAAAATAAAGTTATCTTCATCCACAACTTCTGTGTTAATGGTAACAGAATTGTTTGTTAGATCGAAATCACTACTTTGACCATTAACTTCAATTAATTCTAGGACTATTTCATAATCACCCACTTGGTCAACTGGCAAATCGAAAATAAAAGATCTTGCTTGGCCTGTAGATAAAGATCCATTGTATGTTAAATTTGGTTGAGCTACTCCATTAAGGGTAAGACTAATAGTAGCAGTAGAAATAATCTCCCCTCCAATATTTTCTAATAAAGCGGAACCGGTGATTAGCATACTACAACCAGCTTGTTCGATTTCAGCACTTAACATAGCTTCTACATCAGGTAATACTGAAATGCTGGTAGCAAGAGTGTCATTAAGAGGGTTCTCATCCACAGAAGTAGTTACAAATGCTCGGAAGTCATAATCTTGTATAGCAGTTAAATCAACCTTGTCTGGAAAAGTATGCACCATTATCTCACCAGATTCAATGGTGCCTGGAATGGAAGAAGAACTTATTAGGGCTCCATCTACCTCCAACGCTACATCAAAACCAGTTATGGCATTGATTCCGCTATTGAATATTTCTACGGTTACAGATTCTTGAGCAGTAAGATTAGCACTTACTGGGTCAGGAGAGAGAAATGCCCTCATAGCTAAGTCAAATGAGTCTCTAGTTAATCTCAATGCGGAAATGTTGGTTACTGTGCCATTTCCACTAGCAAACTCAGTAGTGAACCAAAATTCACTTAGCCCTCCTGGCACTACAGACATTTGAGGGTAATCTCCAAATCTTCCTCCTGAATTGATAGCAGACCCACCAGTTCTCAGGATAGCTTCATCATAAGTCATCTCTCCTAATGGGTCACCATTGTTTCTTCCAGTTGCCCGTATTCCTGCAAATGAATTTGCACTAGACACGCTATATCCTAGACAGATATTTCCTTTTTCATCTATAGCAATAGAACTCATAAATCTATTTAGTCCATCATCAGGTGCAAAAGTGCCTTCTTGATATACCGTCCAATCACTTTCAGAATCTCTTCTTAGTTCTACCCACCTCACTCCAGCGCGATTGTTGCCATTTGTAGCATCAGTAATATGTGTATAGACAAGGGACTCATGGGTGCCAAAATTTCTTTGATGCGGTACATGCATGATGACTTCTGGGATTCCATCTAGCCCTCTATTTCCCATTTGGGGGATACAGTCAAATGCATTTGGAGCGCTAACTGAACAAGGAAAGGCATCATATGGAGTAGTGACGATATTAGTTTGTTCTATAACTGTATTGCTTGGGTTGTCAAAATCTACGTCGAATGTATACAATTCTACTTGATCCTGTGCTGGCCCGCCACCCCAAGAGCTATCATTAAGTCTCATAATAATAGGTCTGTTATCAAAAGGAGCTTTTGTGCCATTCCAATCCACTGGAGTAGAAACGATGAAGCTCTGTTCACTTCCTGCGGGCCCCTCTATTTCTATACGCTGTATTCTCGCATTGCCTTCACCAAAGAAAAGATCCTCTTTACTTATAAAATAATTATGTAAGGCTGTAGGACCTCCTTCATTGGTTGTTACTACAAGCGCGTCTGGAGAAAGAGAGTATTTGGGGTAATCAGGGAAATTAGGCGTTGCAAAACTAAAAGCATTATAAGTACCTAGCGGATCATTAGTGTCACTAATGGCAACTAAGAGGAAATTTCCTGAAAAAGTAAATTCTGTCAATATCCATCTATTTGTAATTTCATCAAACAATATAATTGGGTCACCAGCAGACGTAAATCCAAAGTCGCCCCATAAGGTATTCATTGGAAATGACATTTCTAGGACCCCTTGTCTATCAAAGACCGCAACTTGTGTAGCATTGACAGCTTGCACATAATGGTCATTACTTACATCTCCAGTGGGATCTGTTGGGGATCCAGAACCAAAACCTGTCCTATTTACTAATATTTCAAATTGATTGATATTGCTTTTATTGATTTCACTTTGTAGTACTGGATCTGGTCCTTGATGCTCTTTACTAAGATAAATAGCGCTACTCTTATTCTTTCTTCCTCTAAAATTATCGGGTACTTTATTGTTAATCTTACTTTTATTTTTTTTCTCTTTTGAAGTAGCTGCTATCTCTACAGATTCTCGAATGCTCTTTGATTTGCCATGAAATATAGCTTGCGTCGAACTAATCGTATAATTGTCGATAACTTCCGTTGTAGATTGAGCATTCATACTAAAACAAAAGAGCATGAAAAAGAAAATGGAAAAGATTTTTAAATGATTCATATTTGATAAACTTAATTATTTTTATTAATTGGTTTTGTTTTTACGCGATTAGTGCTTTCTGAGGATTGTATCTTTTTATTCTTAGTTGTTTTGCCCTGAATAACATTCTCATCATTGGCTAATAGACCTTTTAATTCCGTAAAGTCACTACGAGAACAATTGAATTCTACTCTATACGAGTTGAGCGTCTTATTAGATGGACTTATACTAGAAGGTTTGTACTTGACATATGTAGAAGTTATGTATTCTTCCGTCAAAGATTCTAAGAGCTCTATATCAATAGAGTGTGCCTCACTTGTATTTTTATTTGTATTGCAGCTGAAAATCAAAAAGCTATATATAAGAAATGAATAAAGGATGAAAGGAAAGTTTGATTTATACATAAGTGAGTAGTTCGCTATTACGCGACAATTTACTCAAAAAAGTTGAGAACAACTTTTTTGAGTGATCAAATTGTTGTTACTATCAAGTTTTATTAATTTATTTCTAGGACATCTCTAAATTAGAGCAAACGCATCAAATTTTAACGTATAATAAATAAATAATATATTTGTCAGCATGAAGAACTTAATCCTATAATAAGACAACTAGGCGAAGTACTAGATTACCGAGTTGTTAATCGGTGTACTTACCCATTAGAATCTATATTGTTTATTTCATTATGCACACTATTGTGTGGAGGTGAGGATTATCATGACATGGAAAGTTTTGGTAAAGATCGCAGGGAATGGCTTAAAGATTATATAGAGATATCAAAACAAACGCCATCACATGATACTTTTGAACGGATAATGCAAAATCTTGATTCAGAATCATTTAGGCAAGCAATGCAGAGTATAACGGTTGTTCAAAAAGAAGAATTAGTTACAGACTTAATAGCAATAGATGGCAAAAAGCTACGTGGCGCATCGCCTCATACTAGAGGAGTACAAGGCATTTATATACTTACTGCATGGGCATGTAATGCGCAGCAGCAAATAAGTTCATTACGTATAGAGGATAAGACAAATGAAATTACACAGGTTCCATTACTGTTAGATCGAATGGATATTGAAGATTGTACAATTAGCATAGATGCAATGGGCTGTCAGAAAGAAATTGCAGAAAAAATAAGAAGTAAAAAGGGGAATTATCTGCTGTTGGTCAAAGATAATCAAGGTGAATTACTAGAAGAAATCGAAGAAAGTTTTTCGTACGCAAAGATTAATGATGAACAGGTGAAATGGGATTACGGTCATGGAAGATATGAGATGAGGCATTGTCAGGTATTGGCAGCCAAAGAATATCTATCCCCTAAACTATTAGCAAAGTGGAAAGATGTAAAAAGTATAGTGCATGTAAAATCAATAAGAGAGTCAAAGGATACAACAAGTACAGAGTCTAGATATTATATTAGTAATCGTGAAAGAAATGCAGAATACTTTAATACAGCAATAAGAATGCATTGGAGTATTGAAAATAAGTTACATTGGAATTTAGATGTAATACTATCAGAGGATAAGAGTAGAGTTAGAAAAGATTATTCTCCAGAAAATATGAACACACTTCGCAAAATGGTTTTGCAATTTCTGGTTCAGAAAAAAGATAAATTCAGTAAAAAGAAAAGACAATTTAAAGCCGCTATGAATACCGAATATCTTAGCTCATTACTAAGTCCATAATTTTGATGCGTTCGCCCTGTCTCTAAATTATTCATTACTAGACTTAGAAGTTGATAAGGTAGCCCTATCAATAGTACTTCCAAAGAAAATTGCATTAGCAAATAATTTGTGTGTTCCGTACCAAAATCCTCTAAAATTAGTGTTGTCTACGAAGGAAATCACTTTCCCTCTACCAAGCGCGCTTACTATCACTGCCGCGCTATTACCAATGTAGGTCTGATTAGGCTTAGAGGAATAGCCGCTAAGAAGTGGATTGCTTTTGAAAACCAATGGTTGCGCATATGGATTGCTACTATAGTTTAGTGCAAGCGTGTTTCTTTTGAAAATCGGTAAGGTACTGTTGTAGTAGCCATAAGTTAAAGGATGAGATAAATCTAAATGGCTTTCAAATATAGCTCCTCCTAAAAACTGAGCTCCTCTTTCTGCGCTTGCATTTTTATACTGCTTTAAAACTTTTGATTTATTTGTATTAGGTCTACTTTTCACACTAGCTTTTGCTATATCATTATTGATCGCCCAAGAGCTCGCGCCTTTGAATGTAATCAAGGTGCCTCCTTGTTCTGTCCAGGACTTAATAGAAGAAGCATTTGGTATCGCACCGTTGACAAGTACTACCGTATTATATTTTTTGAGGAGGTTGTTATTTATGTCATCGACTGGAACCAAACTCACTGGCATATTATAATTTTGATCTAACAAGTGCCAGACTTCTCCAGCATCGTATGAGCTTGTCGAACCATCTACCACCAGCATTACTTTTGGCTGTTCTAAATATTTCATAGATGGACTACCTAAATCTACTTCCGCAGTACCCATGCCTGATTCTATAGGAAATACTTCTATATTACTCTCTTTAATACTTTCCTGCAAGAATGCGTATATTTCATCTGAAGACGTATTCTGATTTTGGGCAGGGACAATAATAGAGCCATAGGTAAAGTCTAGTTGTTTTCCTTCTACCATCATACCAAAGGGTTTTGAAGCTACTCTAGCTCTTAAGCCTTTTGATAGAATTGCATTTAACAATCTAGGGCTGTAGTAATCATCCCAGGTGAAAACATAACCATAATCACTTTTGCCAAGCATTTTACCATTTTCAGTTTTCAAATCTAAAATAGGAACAAGGTCAGCTTGACTAAAACTTACACCACTTTCTTTACTCGCATTCAAGTTGTATGCCAATGGCATAGTCCAAGTAGACACATCATAAAATAAGCTATCTCTAAATTGTGTATTGGTTTCAAATATGGTACCTATTAGTAAGTGTTGGGCCTGATTTAAAGGGACTACATATTCTTCATTATTTTTTTGGTATACATTGATTTCATGTCTTTGTAGTAGCTGAACAAATTTGTGCAACCTAGATTTGTCCTTTGCCTCTCGGATGACATATGCTTCAGACGAGTTAGGAGTTCCTTTATAAAAGTCAGATTGAAATTGCTTTAAATCATTTCTTAAGGCATACCCAGCTCTTTGAGTCGAAAGAGAAGTAGCTACTTGATTACGAATGGTAAAAGGAAAACTGAGTAAACCATTATTTGTTTCTCTAAGGTGTCCTCTAGAACTAGCTTGTTCAAATAAGATACCTATACATCCATTAACATCTGGATAGGTAGACCCTTTTCCATAATAAAAGTCATCGAAAGATTCTTGACTATAATAAAGAGACCCTAGTTTATCCAATTCTGCGGCATGATACTTCCCAATTTCTGTCGTCAAGTCCTGATTTTTTTGAGGTGTAATAGGATTAGTTCTTGAAGGGATACCAGGCTGAAAGAAAAAGGTGTTGTTAGATCCCATTTCATGATGATCAGTCAAAATGTTGGGCTTCCAAGCATGAAACATCTTCAGGCGACCAATGCTTTCAGGATGGACTAAAGGTAGCCAGTCTCTATTTAGGTCAAACCAATAGTGATTGGTTCTACCGCGAGGCCAGGCTTCATTAAATTCTCTACCATTGGGGTCACTGCTTAGGGTCTTGCCTTTATGGGTATTGGCCCAAGATGCAAACCTGTTGAGTCCATCCGGATTGAGACAAGGGTCTATGATGATAACAGACTCTTGAAGCATGTCTTTAATTTCCGTACTTTGGCCTGCTGCTAAATAATAAGCCATCAATACTGCTGCATTTGCTCCACTAGATTCGTTGCCATGGATACTATAGCCTTGATAAATAACTACTGGCCTATCTTTTTTAGCTTTACCCTCTAGAATCTCTGACCTGTCAGCTTTTATCTGTTCAATATTTTTTTGATTCTCGGGCGAAGTGAATATAAGTCCCATCAAAGGTCTTCCTTCGTGACTGCGCGCATACTCTTCTACATATACTCTGTCTGATTTGGTGGCTAGCTCTTTTAGATAAGACTGTAGAAGGTCATGACTGATGTGCCAATCTCCAATTTGCCAACCTAAATATTCTTTTGGACTAGGGATATTTTTATCATAAGTTATATCAGGGAGGTAGTAGCTTAGAGGGTGATCTTGAGCGGATACATTAGAAATAATTACGGAACAAAAGAATAGTAGAAAGAGGCGCATCATTTTTTTCTGTGAAGATAAATAATTTTAAGGGACATTTTTGTGTGAAGGATAGTAGAGAGGCGACCGCAGGGGCGAATTGCATTCGCCCGGACCCACATCCAGACTTTGCCCCGAAGGAAGCAGTCCAAGCCTTGAAGTGTAGCTTGAAGCATAGCAGGCGTAGGACCGGAGCAAAGCGCAGTCTCGGATAGCCTGACGCGGAGCCTGGTAGTTTAGCATAGTGAGAAGCGGCACACCCAAATAAAAAAAAGAATCCAAACTAAGTATAGCATGGATTCTTCTGAACATTAACCTTTAAATATTAATCAATCTTTTGCTTACCTAGTAATAAGCATTTTCTTTATTTGCGTCGTGCTATTTTGAATCAGTGAATAGAAATAAATACCAGAAGCGATATCATTGGAAGCATACTGATATGTGTGCCAGCCTTTAGGATAATTGCTAGTATGGGTATGCACCGTTTTACCTTCTAGATTTTTAATTTGAATAGTTGTAGCGCCCTCCTGCTCTAAATAGAATGGTATGTCTGTATTATTAGCAAATGGATTAGGATTGTTTTGGCCTAAGAAATTTCCAATAGGTGTAGATGTTGAGGAAATGGGCTTCAAGTCAATTCTTGTAGCATGACCACTATCATCAAATGAGATGGCTTTTTCCTGCAAGTGAAAATGAAGTATGTCGCTCACACTTATGTCTTGATTAGGTCTAAGGCTAATCTTAAATAATGTCTTTGGTAAGTCATCATCGAAAGTAGTCCACGCAAAATGAATTTCACTTTTTTGAATATTTATATTATCACGAAGTTCGTTAGGATAATCTACATTTATTAATTCTGTATCTCTTAAGTTTAATCCAAATTGGAGTGCTGAAAAGGGAGCTAAGCTGTTTCCGTTTATCTCAATAGTACTGATTTGGTTCGCAGGTAGTAGGGCATCTTCAAATCCTATTGTGAAAAAGGATTCAGACCTTGTAGTGATATTTTGCTTGTCTAAATTTTGATATGAAGAGCCATCTATATCTCCAATTTTTATACTTATAAAATCGAGATCAACCTGAGTGTCTTCAATGTTCTGACAAATATGTGTAGACGGAATATATTCTGAAAGTGGATTGTCAGGGTTTTCGAATTGATGCTTTGCATCCATAAATCTATATGAAGGGCTAGCGCTGAATTCTTCTGCCTGAAATAAAATAAGACTTCGTATTTCTAATAAATCCTGGATATCTATTCGTCCACTCTGATTGACATCTGCTGCGATATGCTGGTATGGACTTGTAAATTTATTGACCTGCAAAATATGCATCTGTATAAGCACCATGTCAAAAGAGCTGACTCCTAAGCTATGATTTTGATCATGCTCAGGAACTATCTCACAAGAGGCTCCAATTGGTAATGCGTCGAACTGATAAATTCCAAATTGATCTGTGTCGGTATGAAAGTTATTGTCATACTGCAGTTGAACATTCACATCGCTGACTGCAGCTCCATTGAGGTTGAAGATTTTTCCTGCAACACTAGCTTCGTCAGGCCTCATTCCGCATCTACCATCAGGGTCGATTAAGACAATCATATTTGAACAAACCGATGTGTTGCCGTCGGGGTCATTGATTTCAATGGCGTATTGATTGAGGCCAAGGTTATCACAATCTAATAGTAGACTTGGGCCAATGACTTGCGTAAAGTTGGACGGGTCGACAAAGTTGATAGTTAATCCTGCAGCATTCAATATGCTTGGATCTTCTAATATCGATACTGGATCAACAGAAAGCAAACCATTTTCTCCAATTTCAAGAGTTATACTATTGCAAACGGAAGAGGGTACAAAATCAAAAACAGAAATCAATAGGTCCTGCTCAATAGCATTCCCACAAGCATCTTCCGAACTAAAAGTAATCGTATGTGTTCCAAGAGGATAAATACCACTTGCATTATTGCCATTAACCGTCTCGTTTGGAGCAGCTGCTTGATCGCCATCACTAAAAAAGTCTATTACAAAACGAACATCAAGATCTTCAAAACAATTATCTATAACAATCGCATCTACTACGTCAACCTGTATACTTTCTCCATTGAAAATAGTGACATCTTGGTTTTGAGGAAAGACGGAGAAGTTTGGGGCTTGATTATCTAAAACTGTAAGATTCTGAGTAAGGATAGATTCATTTCCACAATCATCTGTTACAGAAAAAGTTCTTAGTACCTCGAAGAAGCATGGATCACCGACGGTGTCTCTTGTCTCTACAACTTCTAAGTCACTATCGCAATTATCTGTCACATTAAAATTTATAATGGGGTCCACTTGATCACATGAGATGATTAGATTGGCAACTAGATTTGTTGCTGTGAGTTGTGGAGCAGAATTGTCGACGACAGTAATGATTATCGTATCTAAGACTTCATTACCGCAGTCATCCGTTACAGAATTTATTCTAGTTATGACTTCTTCATTCGGGCAGTCACCAGCTATGGAGTTATCTATGATTTCAATATCTAATTCTTCATCGCAGTTGTCAATAGCTCCAAGATCGAAAACGGGAATAGGAAATTGACAAGACACGGTAAAGTCATTTGTTAATCCTCTGATAATAGGTGCTTTGGTGTCTACTAATGTAAAAATTTGAGTCTCACTACTAGAATTTCCGCAGCGATCCCTAGCAATGAATGTTCTAGTTATTATTTCTATTTCTGGACAATCTCCTTCCATCGTTTGATCGGTGAAAAATACAGTCGGATTCTCATCACAATTGTCGATAGCACCTGGGGAGTTGTTAGTTGGGAGCTCATCACAATTGATTGTTTGGTCTGCTGGGAAATTTGTAAATGTCGGCGCATTATTATCAATTAGTCTAATAGTCTGAGAAAATGCACTGCTATTGCCACAGTCATCTGTAGCAATATATGTTCTGATAATACTCCTAATAGAAGGGCAATCGTTTGTTTCTTCTGAAGTATTAGTTTCTATTTGTACATCCATATCGCAGAGGTCTGTTACAGTAGGGGCAATGAAATCTGGAATAGGATCTGAGCAGCTAATCGTAATCTCTAATGGAGCATCACTAAAGACAGGTAAATTGTCGTCGTTTAGCAAAGTAATCTTGAGATTTTCACTTACTGTGACTCCCGTACAAATATTTAGCACTTCCCATTTACGATCAAATTCCTGAATACAAGGCTCATCAATGAGAATAACATCTTCGAAAAAAAATGCAAACTGACCGCAGTTGTCTACTGCAGTTGGTTTTCCGATTTCATCATTGATAGATTGACATACTAAAGTCAGGTCTTCAGAAAAAGTAATTACCGGAGCAGTGTTGTCTACTAAGGTTATAGTTTGGGTGCAGCTAGCAGAATTTTCAGAATTATCTGTTACTACAAATGTTCTTATTATCTCCCCTATATTACACTGATTTAGATCAACGACATCCGTAAAGATTATCGCAGTACTACAGTTGTCGATTGCCACTGGAGAACCAGTGATATTAAGATCATTTGGATTATCATCACAGTTGATAGTAATATCTGCTGCACAATTAGTTATAGTCGGAGGTGTTTTGTCGAATACGCTTACTTCTACAATACAATGATTTTGTAAGTCCACATGATCCGTCACTTGGAGCTCAACCATAAGTGTGCTTCCTACTTGGTCGCATGTTATTGAAATACATTCACTATATTCTGTGTCTCCTAC
>CAYWOZ010000113.1:0-10779 GCA_964458675.1 uncultured Saprospiraceae bacterium | reverse complement strand
AGCGTATTCAAGAAAGTCTGCTCTTCTCCAAAGATTACCTTGGAGACCATCTCGATTTGTGCTTTCAACTCTGGGAATACCGCCTCAAACTCTGAAGCCAACAAAGGCAACATTTTGTGTAAAAGCGGTTCGCGAACATCTAGAAAAGAATAATAGTATCGAACGGCTCTACGCAAGATTCGTCTGATCACATATCCTGCACCCGTGTTAGAAGGGAGCTGTCCATCTGAGATTGCAAAAGCCACTGCACGCAAGTGATCTGCTACTACACGCATCGCGATATCTGACTTCGCAGAAAGATCATAATCAAAAGTGTATTTCTTGCCACTCTCTTTTTCTAGAAATTTGATAAAAGGAATAAACACATCCGTATCATAATTTGAGGCTTTTCCCTGAAGCACCATACAGAGGCGTTCAAAACCCATCCCTGTATCCACATTTTTATTAGGCAAGTTTTCTAAAGAACCATCCGCCTTTCTGTTGAATTGGATAAAAACGAGATTCCATATTTCTATCACCTGCGGATGGTCCATATTGACCAAATCCTTACCAGGTATTTTTGCCTTTTCTTCTGCAGAGCGGATATCTACGTGTATCTCTGTGCATGGTCCGCATGGACCCGTGTCGCCCATCTCCCAAAAATTATCCTTCTTATCAAAGTATAAAATATTCTCTTCCGTTATCCATTCTTTCCAAAGCGCTACGGATTCGTCATCTGGTTCCAAGCCATCCTTCTTATCACCCTCAAAAACGGTAACGTAAACATTGCTTTTATCTATTTTGAACACATCGATCAGCAACTCCCAAGACCAGGCAATTGCCTCCTTCTTGAAGTAATCCCCAAATGACCAATTGCCCAACATCTCAAACATGGTGTGATGATAACTATCAATACCTACTTCCTCGAGGTCATTTTGCTTTCCAGAGACACGCAGACACTTTTGGGTATCAGCGATACGAGGGTTATCTGGCGTGGCATTGCCCAAAAAATAATCCTTGAATTGATTCATACCTGCATTGATGAACATAAGTGTAGGATCATCCTTGTTCACCAATGGAGCTGAAGCTACTATTTTGTGCTTCTTGGCTTCAAAAAAGTCTAAAAATTGCTGTCGGATTGCGCTCGAATTCATCTCTTCTGGATTTATCTTTTATTCTACTCAAAAATATGGGTCAAGTTCGTAATATATGGCTTAATTATTGGCAAAGTTGATAGTAAATTCTTTGCTTTTCTAACAAACCCTTTTATTTTTGTATCCGTTTAATAAAGGGTACTGAATTAATTGCCTCTCTAAGAGCCAATTATGTTCTAAACATACTTTTTAAAAGAGACAAACAGAAGCTACAATCATTGACTTTCGAGTACTTTAAGTCGATATTTGTACTTCCAAAAAATACATTATGGGACACGAGAAGTTTTACTACAATGAAACTACCCTCCGATACGAAAAGTTAAAAACACCATTAAAGTCAAAGTTGCTAACGCTCTTTGGGTTTCTTACCCTAAGCGGCATATTAGCTTTTGTTTTGTATAGTTTCGTCCCTTCTCCTTTTGAACGTGCTCAAGCTCGTGAAATCCAACAATTAGAATTGCAGCATATCGCCATGAACGACCAAGTCGAAAAGATGGGAAAGGTGCTTGAAAATATCCAAGATAGAGATGCCAATGTGCATAGAATCATCTTCGGAATGGACCCTATAGACAATCAGATTTGGAATGGTGGCCAAGGGGGTTCTGAAAAGTATGATTTCATCACCAACTATAAAACGACTGGTGAGCTACTTCAGTCAACACAACAAAAAGCGGACAAGCTCAAAAGGCAACTCGCTATCCAATCGGAGTCTCTTGACAATCTAGAAAAAGAAGCTGGCTCGAGAGAAGACAAACTCGCTTCCATCCCAGCCATCAAGCCTATTAGAGAAGATAAACTCAAAAGAAATATTCGTGCGCTTTCAGGTTTCGGAATGCGTATGCACCCGATATTTAAGCGTAAGAAAATGCACGCTGGGATGGATTTTACTTGCCCTAAAGGTACTGACATACAGGCCACTGGTGCAGGAGTGATAGAAAAGGTAACTAAGAAGAAATCTGGTTATGGTACACATGTCATCATCAATCATGGTTATGGCTACCAATCTCTATATGCGCACATGGCGTCGGTGACTGTTAAGGCAGGCGACAAAGTTAAGCGTGGTCAGATTATCGGGACAGTAGGAAACACTGGGACTTCTACCGCTCCGCACCTTCACTATGAGGTGATTCACAACAATAGAAAGGTCAATCCGATTTCATACTGCATGGACGGCCTTTCAGCTGAGGAGTATCAATCTCTCGTAGATGCTGCTGCTAAGATTAATCAGTCTTTCGATTAAGAACTATTAAAATTTTCCTATTGTTTTGTAAGCTCGTTCGTTTGGGCGCTTATACTGTTTGCATTTTGCATTGGCAAAAAAAGCCAATACAAAACACAAACAGTATATCCCGTCATTCGCTTGTACTCCATGTACTGACTAGCTATTCAGGATAGTCCTCACTAGTATTCGCTCATTCGCTCATCCGTCATGACTCCTTCCTTCATTAGCTATTCATCACATCTCGTATCGCTTCTACCGGTAGCGCAAAATCTATAAACTATCAAAGCTCCTAATTTAAGAATGCATCGTTTCTAAGAATGGTATATATTTGTAGATATTGAATAAGGAATACGAAACCGTAATAGGGCTGGAAGTCCATATTCAACTCAACACCAAGAGCAAGATATTTTGTGGTGATAGTACCTATTTTGGCTCTCAACCTAATACACTGGTCAGCGCTATTTCACTAGGACATCCGGGTACTCTTCCCACGATAAATCAAGAAGTAATTCCTAAGGCTATAAAATTAGGCCTTGCCCTGAATAGTGAAATCAATCGCAGCAGCACTTTTGACCGCAAATCCTACTTCTATCCAGATTTACCTAAGGGATACTAAATCACTCGAGACAAGAACCCCATCTTCATTGGTGGCCACTTAAATCTTGAAGATGAAAGCCAAATCCACATCCACCATGTTCATATGGAGGAAGATGCAGGAAAATCTATTCATCACCTAGATCCAAACAATACGCTTTTAGATTATAATAGAGCAGGCACTCCCCTACTCGAATTGGTTACAGAGCCTGACTTTAGGTCGGGAGGCCAAGTAGCACAATTCCTATATAGCCTGCGCCAATTGATTAGATATATTAACATTTCAGATGGCAATATGGAGCAAGGCTCTATGCGTTGTGATGTCAACATTTCAGTACGATACAAAGGGGATACACACTATAACAATCGCTGCGAAGTCAAGAATGTCAATTCTATGAAATTTGCTAAGCAAGCCATCAGTTTTGAGGTCAGCAGGCAAATAGCCATCATGGAAGCAGGTGAGTCTGTAGCCCAAAACACCCTCAATTTTAATCCTGAAACGGGCGAAACAAGCCCACTTCGCTCAAAGGAAAATGCTACAAACTATAGATATTTTCCAGACCCAGATTTACCACCTGTGTTGATTGAACAAGAATCTATAGACAAATTACAAAAGAGCATGCCTAGCCTACCTTGGGTTTTGGCTAAAGAAATAAAAGATCAATATGGGCTATCCGCCGCAGACACTCGCATACTTATTACTGAAAAGGAAACAGCTCACTATTTCGTAGCGTATGCAAAGGAATTTCCACATCATAAAGCATTCGCAAATGTGCTTATCAACAAACTTATTCCTTTTTGCAAGGAGAAAAAGATACCCTTAGGAGAATTAGCAGTAAGTAAATCGAACTTAGCAGATATGCTTGGCATGGTAGAAGAAAACAAGCTCAGTATCAGCTCTGCAATACAAAAATTGTTGCCTGAGATCATCTTTAATCCAGACTCTAATCCTTTGGAGCTAGCCACACAATTAGGTATCATCCAATCATCAGACAGCAATGAATTAGAAGTTTGGATAGATGAAGTAATTACAGAATTTCCTGACAAGGTTACCGCATACCAAAAAGGTAAAAAAGGGCTAATAGGTTTTTCTTCATGGGTGAAATAATGAAACGCTCAAAAGGTAAAGCAAACCCTAAAAAAACAAATGCGCTATTATCACAGAAATTAAATAGTTAATTTTTTTTCAGAAATTACCGAATCATTCTTTCCTTAATATTCTAGGAATAATTACTTTTAGAAAAATTCTCTCTATGGATATCAAAATGCTTAAAGAAGAAAAACTGTATTACTCTATTGGAGAAGTTAGTAAGCTATTTGATATTTCTAGAAGCCTTATTCGATATTGGGAATCTGAGTTCGAAATCCTCAAGCCACACAAAAATGGAAAAGGAGAAAGAAAGTTTACTAAGAAAAATATAGAACAACTCAACATCATCTATCATCTTGTGAAAGAGAGAGGCTTCACCCTTAAAGGAGCTAAGTCGGAAATAGAATCCAACAAAAACAAACTCCAAAAAAAGCATCAAGCACTTAAAAAATTAAATGAACTAAAGGGCTTCTTGCAAGAAATAAGCAATTCTTTGTAAACTACTTTACCGTCTCCTTCTTTTTCTTATAATCAAGAATCGAAAGGCTTCTATTACACAATTCAAAATCTCGTTCTTCATTAGACGCAATAACCACCAAACGATTCTGGCAATATTGTTTTAAGATATCAGTATACCAGCGCATTCCTTCCTTATCTAAATTCGTAGTTGGCTCATCTAACAGGAGCACACTTGAATCTGCGCAAATAGCTAGTGCTAACTTTACGCGTTGCTGCATTCCAGATGAATAAAAGCGCAACTCTTTATGAGCTGCATGCTTTAGTTGCATCAGATCAATAAGCCCATCTGTATCTAATCCATTCTGTAAAGTCTTAAATTGGGTATAGAATTTAATATTTTCTTTGAGATTGAGCCTAGACATCATGTTGATATAAGGCGCTGCAAAAGTGAGGTATTGATAAATACTATCTCTATCAATCTTTTGATTAGAATCATCAAAATAGGTAGTCTCCCCTTTATTGGGTGATAAGTGACCTGAAAGAATCTTTAGAAAAGTTGACTTTCCGGACCCGTTGTTACCCGTAACGGAAACTATATCCCCTCTTTGGAGAGTCGCATTGATATTCCTGAAAATCCACTTGTATTGAAATTTCTTAGAAACTTCATGAAGGACTATCGAGGCGCAAGACACTATTTAGTTTTTGAAGTCCGAAGTCCACGCATGATACCTCTATCTGCTCCACGGATAAAATCCAGAATCTGATCTCTTTCCTTAGTTACATCCATATTGGTTTCTATCTCAAGCAATGCTTGTGTTGTGTTATTAGTCTTGATATAAAGGACTCTATAAATATCTTGTATTTGCTCGACTTGTTGTTCAGTATACCCTCTTCGTAAGAGTCCAACTGAATTTACACCAGCATACGAAATTGGTTCTCTTGCAGCTTTTGCAAAAGGAGGAACACTTTTACGTACCATTGTATTTCCAGCGATGAAACTATGTGCACCAATTTTTAGGAATTGTTGCACTGCAACTAAACCTTCCAATATAGCAAAGTCATCAATTTCTACGTGGCCAGCAAGATTTACATTATTGGCTAAGATTACATTATTTCCTAGAATACAGTCATGCGCAACATGTACATAGGCCATTAAAAGGCAATTGTCTCCAACGACCGTTTTATTAGCGTAGCTTGTTCCTTTATTAACGGTTACATACTCTCTAATAGTGGTATTATTTCCAATAAAAGTTAGTGTTTCTTCACCTTTGTATTTTAGGTCTTGCGGAGTCCCTGCTATTACAGCTCCAGGATATATTTTACAATTTTCTCCAATACGGGCTCCAGCAAAAATGGTGGCATTAGGCCCAATCCAACAGTTGTCACCTATTTCCACATCCCTATCAATATACGTAAAAGGGCCAATACTAACATTGTGACCAATCTTTGCTTCAGGATGGATGTGTGCTAAATTTTGCTGTGTGTTCTCTACTTTCATTAGTTTTTTTACTTACGCTTTACAATTTGTGCTATCAATTCCGCTTCAGAAACAATTTTGTTCCCTACATAAGCAGTAGCTTCCATTTGTACTATTCCTCTCCTTATCGGAGACATAAGAACCATTTTTAATATGATGGTATCTCCAGGGACCACTTTGTTTTTAAACTTGCAATTATCAATCTTAACAAAATACGTATCCCACAGTTCTGGCTCTTCAACGGTTGATAAAGCTAATATGCCCCCTGTTTGCGCCAATGCTTCCATTTGTAGAACTCCTGGAAATACTGGGTTCCCTGGAAAATGTCCCTGAAAGAACTGTTCATTAAATGTAACGTTTTTAATACCAACAACGTGACTATCAGAGAGTTCAATTATTTTATCAACCAGTAAAAATGGATATCTGTGGGGAAGCATTCTCTTGATGCCTTCGAGATCCAGTACTGGAGGTATATTGGGATTATATGCTGGTTTTCCTTTTAGTTTTTTGGCCTCGTTTATATGTTGTTTAAGTACCTTTGCAAAAGCTACATTTACCTTATGTCCAGGTTTTTTTGCCACAATTTTTCCCCGAATAGGTAATCCTACTAAAGAGATATCACCAATTAAGTCTAAAAGTTTGTGTCTAGCAGGCTCATTAGGAAAACGTAATTTTGTGGTATTAAGTACGCCCTCTTTTTCAATTTTTATATCTTTTCTGCCTAATTTTTTTTCTAACTGCTTTATTTGCTTTGAAGAATATGTTTTATTAGCAATTACTACTGCATTATCAAGATTGCCTCCTTTAATAAGACCTTTATCTAGTAAAGTTTCTAATTCATTAACAAAAACGAAGGTACGACAAGGCGCTATTTCCTTTTCATAGTCGTCCATCTCTTCTAATTGAGCATATTGCTTTCCTAGAACTGGAGAATCAAAGTCAATAAGAACAGTAAGGCTAAATTTATCTGAGGGGGTAGCCGTTATTTCTGCGCCTGTTTCTGAGTCTCTATATTCTATATTCTCAGTGATAACAAACACATCTTTATCTTCAGTTTGTTCTTCGATGCCACTTTTTTTTATCCTTTTTACTACCTCTTTTGCACTTCCGTCTAATATAGGCACTTCAGGTCCATCTATCTCTATAAGCACATTATCGATGCCCAATCCATAGAATGCTGAAAGAGCATGTTCAATAGTACTTATCGAAGCCCCTTCTTTTCCTATCGTGGTACATCTTAGAGTAGAAGAAACTTTTGACACATCAGCCTTAATGATAGCTTCATCTTTAATATCCGTTCGCTTAAACTTGATTCCGTGATTGGCTGGCGCTGGTAGAAAGGTGATTTTACAATCACTTCCAGTATGTAAACCTTGGCCTTTAAGCGAGAACGCTTTTTTTATAGTTTGTTGTTTCATGAAAGTCTAACGGAATTTGGTGCAAAACTACTAATTATCGGTAGTCTGCGCTGATTTATAATTGTTTTTTCTCTAAATTTTGCAGCCTGCCCTGCATATCAGGAAGTTTCCTAAAAACCGAATAGGATTTGAGATAATCTCTATAATTTAAGGCAGGCGAACCATACCAGCTAGAATTTTCTTCTTTTATCGATTTATTGATCCCGCTTTGCGCTTGAATCTTGGTGCCATCCGCTATTTGAATATGGCCAACTATTCCAACTTGACCACCAAAAACGCATCGTTTACCTACTTTTGTACTTCCTGCAATCCCTGTCTGCGCAGCAATTACAGTATTCTCACCTATTTCTACATTATGGGCTATCATAATTAAATTATCTAGCTTAACCCCTTTTCGAATGATGGTAGAGCCCATGGTTCCTCTATCTACAGTAGTATTGGAGCCTATCTCTACGTTTTCCTCAAGAATAACATTTCCTATTTGAGGTATCTTCTTATAGCTTCCATCATCAATAGGAGCAAATCCAAAACCATCTGAACCAATAATCACATTGGAATGAAGAATACAATTATCCCCTATAACACAATCTTTGTAAATGCGAACACCTGGATAAATGCGAACGTTTTTGCCAATCTTAACTTTATCCCCTATGGTCACTTGAGAATCAATATGTGAATTTAACCCAATTTCAACTTCGTCACCTATTACAGTAAAATCACCTACAAAAACTGTAGCATCTATATTGCAGTCCTTACCATGGGCAGCTCTATCCGAAATTCCAGATTTTGTGGCTTTTTGACCAAATTGATTCAAGAGTACCGTCATACTTTGATACACATCATCTACACGCACTAGTGTAGCCGCTATGGCTGTTTTAGGAGCAAACTCCTTTGAAACTAGCAGAATGGAAGCTTTTGTAGTGTAAGCATATTCCTCATACTTCGGATTGGCTAGAAAAGAAATTGAACCAGACGCTGCTTCTTCAATTTTACTGGCAGTAGAGACGAGCGTTTCAGCATCTCCTTCTACAATTCCTCCGAGTAAATCGGCTAACTTTTTGGCAGAAATTTGCATGCTGTAAAGTTAGTAAAATATTGAATTTATATACCTTTGCAATCAGGCAGGATTTGCCCAAACATCATCCACTCCTTAGCTGTTTCTAGATTGGATGATTCTTTAATTCAATCATTATAATGGCGGTAGTAGTAAAAATCGGGACGAGGGGGAGCAAACTAGCTTTATGGCAAGCTAATTTTGCTAAACAAGCATTAGCAGATATCGGAGTAGAAAGCGAACTCCACATTATAAAGACCAAAGGAGATCAAATCCAACATCTGTCTTTCGACAAAATAGAAGGCAAAGGCTTCTTTACCAAAGAAATAGAAACTGCTCTACTGAATAAAGAAGTAGACTTAGCGGTTCATTCTATGAAAGATTTGCCTACAGAAAAGGTGGAAGGATTAGTCGTTGCAGGTGTTTCTGCTAGGGCCAACCCAGCTGATTGGTTGATCATCAAAAAAACAAGTTTTACGCCTGATAATATATTGTCTCTTCCAGAGAATGCAAAAGTAGGTACCTCCTCCGCTCGACGTAAAGCAATGCTTTTAGACCTTTGCCAGGGAGTAAGTACCCATGATATCAGAGGAAACGTGCCGACCAGACTCAGAAAATTGCAAGAAGAAGACTTGGATGCAATAATTCTAGCTGCAGCCGGGCTCATTCGACTCGAACTTGATTTGTCCGAGTTCGAAGTCATAAAGCTACATCCAAAAGAATTTATACCGGCACCAGCACAGGGGGTTATTGCCTATCAAGTTCGCGAGGATGATATTGAGCTTAGAAGAACTTTGAAAAAGATTCATCATCCGGAAGTGGCTGAATGTACCAATGTAGAAAGAAAAGTGCTCAACCTGCTAGAAGGAGGCTGCCACATGCCACTTGGTGTATATTGCGAAAAGGATGAAATGGGTAATTTTCATGCTATTGCGGGCTTTGCTAAAACTTGGAATAGCACTATAGTAAGAAAACGTCTTTCTTATAGCACTAATTTTCAATTAGCAGATGACTTATTTAAAGAATTGTCGTCTTAATAAATACCAGATAAAATGTACCTATTTTTTGACACCTCAGCAAACGGATCTCCTAAAAATTGGAAAGCCCCAATGAATGATCCTTTTAATTGGCCAAGAATGATACATTTATCATGGTTAGTATATAATGAGGATAGAGAATTAATAAACTCTAGAAATGACATCATAAACCCAAAGGGTTTTACGATTACTGAAGAAATCGAGAAGCACCACCACCTTAATCAGCAAACTGCCCTAGAAAAAGGTATAAGTATCAAAGAAGCTTTGATTCCTTTTGCAGAAGCAATCAAGGAGGCTAAATATGTAGTCAGCTTTAATCAAGCATATAACAATGGTATTGCTGGATCAGAGTTTTACAGAGCAAGCATCAGCCATATTCTTGAGCACAGTAATAATTATTGCTTGATGCAAGAAGCAACTTGGTTTTGCAAGTTAAAAGGAAAAGGACCTGGCTATAAATGGCCAAGCCTTCAACAGATACACAAAAAGATATATAATGCGGAATATGAACATGCTGGAGAAGCACAAGCAGATGTCGCCGTTTCCGCATTGGCATTCTTTCATTTATTAGATTTAGAAGCAATAGAAATATTCGATTAATGAAAAAAGTATTTATCAGCAGAACGCTAACTGAAAAAAGCGCATTTAAAACTGGACTAGAGGCACAGGGATATAAAACCGACGGAACTTCTATGGTAAAGTTTTCAGGCATGGACTTCAATCTTGATGCTCCTTATGACTGGTTATTTTTTTACAGCAAAACAGCTGTAAAGTATTTCTTTAAAAAAGTAACCCCTGAAAGCATTAAAGGAAAGAAGATTGCTACTTTTGGTAGCAGCACAGCTAAAGCCCTTAAAGAATATAATCTAAAAGCGGACTTTCACGGGAAAGGAGATAGCAGTGCAGTAGCTAAAGAATTTTTACAAGTAGCAAAGGGTCAAACCATTGCTTTCCCAAGAGCAAAAAGTTCTCTTAAGTCTGTACAAACTAAGATCGCTGACAAGGCACAAATCGTAGACATTCCAGTTTACAAAAATGTAGCTAAGAAGGAGGTGCCTTTTTCGGATGCTGATTTTTTAGTTTTCACCTCTCCACTAAACGCTAAAACTTATTTTGGAAAACATCAGGCAAAAAACCATCAGCAAATTATCGCTATTGGAAAGACGACAGGTAATACCCTCATTGGGTTAACGAAAAGCAAGGTTTACGTTTCGGATATCAGTACGGAAGAAAATTTGGTTAAAATGGTAAGCAGAGTTCAAAAGCTGACTCAAGTTGGGCAACCAGCTTAGGCA
>CAYWOZ010000112.1:0-11050 GCA_964458675.1 uncultured Saprospiraceae bacterium | reverse complement strand
GGTGTAAATATATTGATTATATATGAGATTAGCTCAAGCTATTTTTGGTGAATCTGTTGATAGATACCTCTTTATTCAATGTTTGTCCAGCTTCGACATGTTCTAATAGGTGATTTGCAAAGTAAGGCGCCAAAGAAGCACCCTTTGTTCCTAAAGCATTGAAGACAAATAAATTTGCATGTTCAGGATGAGCACCTAAATAGGGTCGTCTATCTTTCCCCGTGGGGCGTATGGCGGCGATATGACGTGCGACTTTGAAAGGTACTTTTAATGAAGTTGTCACCTTGTCCAGTAGCCATTCATAACCTTCTGGTGTAGGTGCTCCAGTCTCAAAATCCCAATCATAATTAGCGCCTACCCAAAAATGATTCTGGCTATCTAGCGGCACGAAAAACACCTTGTGCTTATAGATGTCCTTAGTGTCAATGCTGGGAATTTGTAAGATTAGACTCTCCCCTTTTGCTGGCACCATGGGCAAATAATTGAAGTATGGGTTCTTTAGAATACCGATGCCTTCACAGCATATCATTTTGGAGAAAACTTGATCATCATAATTAAGCTCTTCTTTTTGGATATGGAGAGATTGGAAATCGAAAGTTTCATTCTTGACTTGAACTCCATGATCAACTAAATATTCCTTAGCCCTCGAGATAAAGCCTGCCAAATCGAGTCTAGCGCCATTTATACTACACCAGTCTCCTACTTTCTTAAAGTGACGCCTATGCTCCCCTACTCTTTCGCTGTCAAAATGCTGACTATAAAACTCATCTGCTTCTCTTAGTTCAAAATTAGAGATTTCGTTTTGCTTAAAGAGAGCTCTTTGAATTTTAGTGAATTTGAAAAATTGGGTATTCCACTTCGCATCATAGGTATTATAAAAATTTGATGCTGAATCTATTAAAGCATCATACATCCAAGATTTTACAAAGCGCTGGCCAGTAACGGGGTTGATAATTCCTGCTGCGACTCTACTCGCAGTACCTTCATGGTACTTATCATACATGGTGATAGAAAATCCTTGTTCGATTAATTGCAAGGCCAATACCGTCCCTGCTATGCCTCCTCCCAAAATCAAGTAATCTCTTTTGATTGTCCTCATAAATTTTCCAGCTCCGTTCTTAACTTCTTGGCCATCTTACTCACTACTAAATCGTAGGAATGATCTATTAATTCTGCTATCAAACGAGGGTCTAATTCTCCTTCACAGGCTACCGTATTCCAATGCTTTTTGCTCATATGGTATCCAGCGCTTATTTCTGGATGTCGCTCTCTCAAATCTACAGCTCTTTCGGGATCACATTTGAGATTGATCGCAAACTCTTCTCGCTCAAGGCCAGTTAGTGCGAACATCTTCCCCATTACTTTGAAAACTAGTGTGTGTTCATCGAAAGGGAATTCTTCTGTAACGCCTTTTTTGGCTAAACAATGTTGACGAAAGTATTCTAAATCCATAATTATTCAATAAATGAATATGATAAAGCTATAAAATTTGATTAAATTAATACACGATTTCAAACTTGAGATATCTGGTAATTTGGTTATTTGTTAATTCGTTAATTCGTTTATCTGTTTATCCATTTTCAATCTAAAACATCATTAAGGCTATGCTCTCAATTGAAATGAATAACAACGATTACTGTAAATCATTTTGTAAATTTATTCAATTATCTACACTTAGAAAATAAATTGATGAAAAAGCACATAGTCGTGCTCACTGGAGCAGGCGTCAGCCAAGAAAGCGGAATCAACACCTTCAGAGATTCTGATGGCCTATGGGAAGGACATGATGTCCAGGAGGTAGCTACTCCACAAGGCTTTGCAAGGAACCCAGAATTGGTACAAGAGTTCTATAATCAGAGGCGCGCACAGCTTAAGGAAGTAAAACCTAATGATGCGCACTTAGCTTTAGTAAAACTAGAACAGAAATACCATGTCAGCATCATCACTCAAAATGTCGATGACTTGCATGAAAGAGCGGGCAGTAAACATATCGTTCATCTACATGGTGAATTGAGTAAGGTGCGCAGTACTCAATATGAAGCACTGGTTTATGATTGGGACAAGGATTTGAAGATGGGAGATAAATGTGAAAAGGGATATCAACTTAGACCCCATATCGTGTGGTTTGGGGAATCTGTTCCAATGTTGGATAAAGCGGTAAAAATTACTAGCACAGCTGACCTAGTGATTATTATAGGCACTTCTATGCAGGTATATCCGGCTGCGAGCCTAGTCAACTTTGCTCCTGCTAAAACACAGATATATTACGTAGACCCGAAGCCTACACTTAATCATGAATTGCAGCTAGCTAGTCATGTAAAGATCATAAAAGAGAAAGCAGGGAAAGGGGTATCTGAATTGGTGGAAAGATTGATGAAAGATGCCTAATATAGAAGAAAACTGAATCCTAATACCACCGCTGAGCACAATACAAGAAATATAATTTGTGCAAAGCGAATTAAAATAGATTTGACAATTGTTTTGAACAAACCCTGTTGATAATATATTTTTAAACAGACGATAAAATAAAGACTTCCGAATATGGCAATAAAAATAAGTAAGTTGGTAGCATAATTACTATTTATAAATGACAATATGATAGCAGCAATTGCAGCAATGAAAATTAAGCTTTGAAAAAGCATCAAAAATACAACATGCTCCACATAATAATATTTGCTCCTAATATATAACAGCTGCATAAAGGAAGCCACGAGAAAAGTGGACAAGACTATAGCCCAAAGAGAATTGGTAGCTATGAAGATGACGAATTGGGTAGGGTTTTCTCTTAATTTTATCAATTGTAAAAAGAGCACTTGATTAACTAATTTTTCAACTTTATACTTCTCTAGTGAGATAAACTGGTCGCCAGACGTTCAAAATGGTTTTGGCGAACTTAGATTCTAAGTTAAAAATGGAAGCAAATACCTCACGTAGCAATTGACCTAAAGCGGGTCGGTAGGTTTTTATTTTCTGCCCACAGGTTTGACAATAAGAATCAGAGGTATTGATTTTTGAACCGCAGTTCAAACAATCTAGAATGGAATTCTCTGGTAGTTTATCTTTTTCCCTTTAGTGTGAGGTAGAGGTACTAAGATACATCTTTTAGGATGGGAATAACAAATCTAGATTAAATCGCGGAAGCTGGAGCTCGACAAGCGGAGCGCGTAGAGGCGAGCGGTAGAAGTGACATGCGTTTTTTTTTGCGGGTGGCCGTAGGGACACGATGCTTCGTGTCCGCACATACGAATTGCGATGCAAAAAAAACGCATACAACGGATGACGCGGTCCAGGCGGTACGCACGGGACGACCCATAATAAAAAAAAGGAATTAAGTCTTAAAACTTAGGACAAAGGATAGTCTCATTCTCGTACTCTCCAAGATAGACAAAACTGATCTCGAAAGCACCTTGTTGAGTATTCAAAGTAGAAGCTGCTATAGTGTTCAAATCATAACTGAGACCTAGCAGAAAACCTTCAATTTCTAATCCAGTGGTGAGAATAACAGAGTCATTTAGTAAACCATTGAGTGCGTCATTCGCGATGCGAGCCCATAGTCCTGCATAAACTCCAGTCTTGTCATATTCGTCCAGTCTAACCCTAAGATTGGCTCCTCCAGTAACTTGGAAGTGCCCCGCTTGAGTGAGCACACTCGCTCTAGGTGATACTTGATATCTGCTACCAAAGTTGATAGCGGCGCCAGCATGTGCAGTGATATTACGAGGCAAAATCACATTCAATCTTTCCGCCGCTCTGTCTTCAAAAAATGATATTCTTGGTTCAAAAATATGGTGCAATGCAGCTCCCGCGAAAAGGGATAAATCTCGACTTACAGCTGCTGAATAATTCAAGCCTATCGAGTAATCTCCAAAAGTAAAATTGTTGACAGGAATAGGTTCACTAGTTGCCAAATCAAATGCATCTATTTCATTGAACTGGTCATCAAATATTAGGTCGGTAAAATTTATATTTCTTTGAGAAACGCCTGCTTGAAAGCCAATGGTCAATACATTCTTTGAAGCCTTATCCAAGGATTTATGATAGGCCAGTGAAAATGCCATTCGTGTTTCTCTGAAGTCTACCCCCTCCACTTTGTCATTGTAAAAAACAATCCCAACGGCTACTTTGTCTTTACCAGCAAAGCGTAAGAATTCTTTTAAACCAAACTTTACTTCTAAACTAGCCGCAAAGGTTCTATATGGATTATCCAAAACAGAACGCCATTGATCCCGATTAATCAAGCCTAATCGATATTTAGCGTTGAAGGCACCTGTTAGCGCTGGATTTAGCGTTAATGGAGAAGTATAAAACTGAGAAAAGTGTCTATCCTGGGCTTGTAATACAAGCGCCCCTAAGACAAAGGTGATTACTAATATTATATTCCTTAACACGGGCTTAAATTTGATCTTAAACAACTAGAACGTAGAAGTCCTAGTCCTATTTTACGCAAAGGTATCAATTAGTTGCATAGTTGTCATATGAGAAACGGGCTTTTAATACTCTTTCCGCTTTATAATTTCACTAATTTTTTGACGTAATTTCCCAACTTCTGCGTTAAAAATACTCATGATAGCTAAGGCTATCATTGCGTTTTTTGCCTTGACATTGAAAAATTTCATTCAAAAACTTAAGTGAAATATAAAAACGGGAATGGTATTAGTACCTTTTTAAGTACAAATTAGCCCGCTTCTAGGTGTTAAATAACTATAAATCTAGTATGTTAGTTGTTTAGCTGCATTTTTACCTTTTTGACAGCCTCTTTCTGTTGCTCAATTGCGTCTAGAGCACCCTTTTTATCGACCTTACACTTTTCGATATTCGCTTCTGCTTCTGCTATCTTCTCTTTAAATTTTTCGATGTCTTTCTTAGAATTTTCGGCGCTCTTTTCAATGGCTTTCAAATCACCTTCCATTCCTTTCAGCTTTTTTTGTTCTTCATTCAGAAGATTTGCAATATATGTCTTTGACACGCGTCCTAAAAAATCGTTAAGCATTCCTTTCGCTTTCACGTACTGGTCTGGATGTGATTCAGAGTTGAGGTATGCTCCACCCATATCGAACCAAACGGACAATTCGGTATCATCTCCTCTTTCACTAACTAGTGCATATACATCCACTGTATTAGAACTGATTCCTTCTAACTTTGCATCGTCCGCAAAAATTTCAGATGATTTTTTAATCTTACGTAACTTGGCTTTGTAGCCTTTGATAAATGACTCCCATTCTTTCTCTACTACTTTAACTTCCGTGTCTGGCAGCTTTACAGTAAGAGCGTTATTATCTCCTTGAGACATTAGCTTTGAAGCTTCCATTATGCCCTGTCCGAAAACAATGGTGAAGCTTATAAATGATAAAAGAAGTGTTGTTAAAATTTTCATGTTTTAAAAGATTTATGTTCTACATTATGACTTAAATTCAAAATGTAGGTCACTTGAATTCTAAAAGAAAAAAGGACTGCATTTATAGAAGTTTAATGCAGTCCTTTACTTATTCTTTTAATAGCTATATTTTTAATTGCTACCGAATGACTTATTCGGCTTTAAGTACTTTTGTAGCCATTGGTCTTGTTCCCACAATAAATGTAGAATACTTTCTCTTGATCTATATCCATGACTTTCTTTAGGAAGCATCACCAACCTTACCGTCGCCCCTAATCCTTTTAACGCATTGAAATACCGCTCACTTTGCATTGGATAAGTTCCCGAATTATTATCCGCCTCCCCATGTATTAAGAGTAAAGGTTGATTCATCTTCTCCGCATGCATAAACGGTGACATGCCATAATAAATCTGTGGCGCTTCCCAATAGTTGCGTTGTTCGCTTTGGAAACCAAATGGCGTCAAAGTTCTATTGTATGCACCAGACCTGGCGATTCCGACAGCAAACAAGTTAGAATGAGAAAGCAAATTAGCTACCATAAATGCGCCATAACTATGCCCTCCTACAGCTACACGCTCCCTATCAATATATCCTTTTTGATCGACCGCATCAATGGCTGCTTTAGCATTAGCCACTAGCTGTTCGATAAAGGAATCATTTGGCTCTTCATCGCCTTCTCCTACTATAGGAAAAGAAGCATCATCTAAAACCGCATAGCCTTTAGTCACCCAATAAACCATAGACCCATAATATGGATAAGTGAACTCATTTGGATTTTTTGTACTCTGGCCAGCACTGGCTTTATCTTTAAATTCTGTTGGGTATGCCCACATGATCATAGGCATCTTTTCCTTTTTTGCCATATCATAACCAACAGGTAAATAAAGTGTACCTGATAAGTCAACACCATCATCACGCTTATAATTAATTACCTCTTTATGCACATTTTGTAGACTCTTGAATGGGTTTTCAAAATGCGTAATTTGACTGAGCTTATCCTGTTTAAGACTTCTAAAGTAGTAATTTGGGAACTCAGAAGGGGATTCAATTCTTACTAGCAATTGATCTTTCTCTACATCATATGACCTTAGGTCTTCAAGCTTATTTTTAAATAAAGATTGGTACACTCTATCTGTTTTTTGGGTAGCCAAATCCATTTGATCCACAAATGGGAATTGTCCTTCTTTTGTATATCCATCACCAATCAAAAACACCTTACCTTCTTTCATAGTCAAAACTCTACTCCCCATCTCGTTTCTCTCCGTCACAAAATATCCAGGATCGCTGTATCTATCTTGATAGTTTCTATCCCAAATCTTCGTTGGTTTTTGAGTAGCATCAGAAGGATTAAATACATATGTTTTACTATTTCTGCTATCCCACCAATAATCACTCGCAATAGCCACATCCTCTGTACCCCAAGTTATCCCAGAATAACGATTGATGGTTTTTATTATGCTAATACCTTCTCCCGCATAAGGAGCTTCCAACTGAAATACTTCATCTCTGAATTCCACCTTACTTGCAGGATCACCTCCATCTAATGCCTTTGCATAGGTCAAGGAAGCGGGCCTGTCTCCTCTCCATCTGAAACTTCGTTTCCCTGTTCTAACTGCCATGAAGCCTTTGGGCAAATCTTCAATAAGTGGCACTTGCAAAACAGTCTCTATCTTACTTCCACTTTTATCATATATGGTAGTTTTAGAAGGGAATCTTCTGTAAGGCACCAAATAAGAAAATGGTTTTTCCACTGTATTTACCATTACATAATTTCCATCAGGTGAAAAATTGATAGAGGTATACATATCATTACCTAACCATTTAGACTTTGATCCGTCGATGGAGACCTTATACAATTCAGATAGAGCCAACTGTTCAAAATTATGCTCATCATTTTTGTTCTTTAATAAATCTTGATAGGTTCTATTTTGTGCCTTTTTCCCATCATTCGTAGAAATAGTTGGCCCCGTAGGAACCGCTGTCTTGGTATTGATAAGTGGTTCTTTATTAGATGACACCATTTTCACCAACAAGGATTGGCTATCTTCAAACCAATTAATAACATCTCTGAGATTGGCATTGACATTGGCATCCGTCAACTTTTTTACGGATGAAGTATTAATATCCAAAACCCAAACTTCCACCCCATTACTAGTCGTATTTGTAAAAGCAATTTTAGACTGGTCAGGAGACCAATTGAAATTCGTCAGCTTTGGGTTGGCTGGCATACCATTCACTTGTTCTATTTCCCCTTGTTTTTGGTTGAGTCTTTTAATTTTGACATTATTAAAATAAGTAACTCGGCTACCGATATTCGTTTTTGGATCAATTCGGAGTCCTCCTAAACGCAATTCTTCTTGAGACAATTCTTCAATGGACTTGTAAGAATTTCTGTACAATAGAACCATGTTATTTTTACTATCATCCAATAACACATTTGGAGTTCTTGGCACGTCTACCAGGTCAAGAATTTCACTAGAGGGTTTTTGGTAAGTCAGATTGTCCTGTGCACAAACCGAGATTACTGAAAGACAGAATAGAAGTTGGAGTATAAATTTCATTTTGATGAATTTAGGATATGCTTTAGTATAAATACCATTTACAAAAATGGTTCTTCGAAGATACAGGTTGTCTATAAATATCTGCTTAATAATATGTTAATGGCGAACAATTAAAGGGGTATATTCCCGTGTTTCTTTTTGGGCAACTTTACCGCTTTATTTTCAAGCATTGCAAAAGCTTTCATCAGTTTTATCCTTGATAGTTTTGGATCAATGACTTCATCAATAAAGCCTCGCTGTGCCGCTCTGTAAGGATGAGCAAACTTATCTGCATATTCCTTCTCTTTTTCCGCCAACTTCTTTTCCGAGTTTTTAGCAGCAGCAATTTCCTTTCTAAAGATAATCTCACTGGCTCCTTTGGCTCCCATCACCGCAATCTCAGCAGAGGGCCAAGCATAGTTCATATCCGCACCAATGTGCTTACTATTCATTACATCATATGCTCCTCCATATGCTTTTCTAGTAATTAAACTCACTCTGGGTACAGTCGCTTCACTGAATGCGTACAAGAGTTTTGCTCCATTGACTATGATACCGTTCCACTCTTGATCAGTACCAGGCAAAAATCCAGGAACGTCTACTAGTACTAAAAGTGGAATATTGAAGCAATCGCAGAAACGTACAAATCGCGCTGCCTTTTTACTACTATCTACATCTAATACCCCGGCTAAGGCGATAGGCTGATTCCCAACTATCCCAACACTTCTACCTCCAAGTCTTGCAAAACCTACTATGATGTTCTCCGCATAGTTTTCATGAATCTCAAAAAAAGAATCCTCATCAACTATCTCGGATACCACATCTCGCATATCGTAAGGCTGATTTGCATTCTCAGGAATCAAGTCTGTCAAAGCAGGACGCTCCTCCTCTCCTGTTATATAGTGCTTTTTGAAAGGTTTTTGCTCGCAATTTTGTGGCAAATAACTTAGAAGTTTTTTTAGTTTATTGATACAATCCACATCATGCAAGGCAGTTAAATGAGTCACTCCTGATTTTGTACTATGCGTAGAGGCACCACCTAATTCTTCAGCAGTGACCTGTTCATTGGTAACTGTCTTTACTACATTTGGTCCGGTTACGAACATGTAAGAAGTATTCTCTACCATAACTGTAAAGTCCGTCATGGCAGGCGAGTAAACTGCTCCTCCTGCACATGGTCCCATGATAGCAGATATCTGTGGGATTACGCCTGAGGCATGTACATTACGTACAAATATATCCGCATATCCCCCTAAGGATCGTACTCCTTCTTGTATTCTTGCTCCTCCACTATCATTCAATCCTATCAATGGTGCTCCGTTTTCAATCGCCAAGTCCATTATCTTACAAATCTTTTCCGCATGTGTCTCCGAAAGAGACCCACCAAACACCGTAAAATCCTGGGCAAATACATAAACAAGTCTACCTGATACCGTTCCGTACCCCGTAATAACTCCATCACCGTAATAGATCTGCTTATCCATACCAAAGTCCTTGGTACGATGCGTAACAAACATGCCGATCTCCTCAAAAGAATTCGTATCCATCAATAACTCTACACGCTCTCTTGCAGTAAGCTTACCTTTGCCATGCTGTTTTTTGATTCTATCTTCCCCACCACCTTGGTGTGCTGCGGATACTTTTTTGCTAAGTAAATCTAACTTGTCTTTCATATATTCGTATCTTGTATAAGGCCACAAAATAATCAAATAAAACAGATAAGCAGCCGAGATTGCTTATCTAAAATTTACTTGTTATTTCGAGAATCCTTTAATTTGCATATAAATCTAATTCATGGAAACAACTAATCCATTCAAAATATCAAGCAGAGTAAGTAATATGGAAGAATCTGCTACCCTGCTTATGTCAAAACTAGCACGACAATTACGTGGAGAGGGTCATGATGTCATTAGTCTTTCTCTCGGAGAACCAGATTTTGATACTCCCTCTCATATCAAAGATTTTGCAAAAAAAGCACTGGATGAAGGCTACACAAAGTACACCCCCGTTTCAGGCTTACCAGAGTTGCGTGAAGCTATTATCACCAAATTCAAAAGAGATAATCATCTTGAATATGGCATGAATGAAATCGTGGTTTCCAATGGAGCGAAGCAAAGTATTTTTAATATATGCATGGCACTCTTAGATCCAGGAGATGAGGTAGCTGTTTTGACTCCTTATTGGGTATCTTATTCTGCGATTATCAAATTAGCAGGTGGTACACCAGTTTACGTGGGAGCTGGTATTGAGGACGATTTTAAAATAAGCGCAGACCAACTTCGCAAAGCAATTACAGATAAAACCAAATTTGTCATTTTTTCCTCTCCTTGCAATCCAACGGGATCTGTATATACCAAGGAAGACTTGACTGCGATTTCAGAAGTCATTCTCGAACACCCAGGACTAATGGTTGTAGCAGATGAAATATACGAATACATCAATTTTACAGATACACATATTAGTATCGGTGCCCTTCCAAATATGAAGGAGCGTACCATCACAGTCAATGGTTTTGCTAAAGGTTTTGCCATGACAGGATGGAGATTAGGATATATGGGCGCACCTGCTTGGGTAGCCGCTGCATGTGCTAAGATACAAGGCCAGGTCACTTCTGGTGCGACGGCTTTCGGACAGAAAGCAGGTGCAGATGCATTGCTCGCTGACTTGGGACCTACCCATACGATGAAGGAAGCATTCGCCATGCGTAGGGAACTCGTTATCAATAAACTTAACGAGATACCAAACTTCAAGGTCAATCAGCCTAAAGGTGCATTTTATGTTTTCCCAGATATCTCTGCATACATTGGTAAGACCTTTTCCGATGGTACTCACTTCGAAGATGACAACGCCTTTGCACTTTATCTATTGAAGCAAGCGCATGTGGCTATTGTTTCGGGATCTGCCTTTGGAGCACCAGGATGTATTCGTATATCCTACGCTGCTAGTGAAGAGACCTTGACTGAAGCCATTCAGCGTATTAAGGATTGTTTGGCAAAATTATCTTAAGGGAACCTCTATTATTTAATCCAAAGATTTATTATTTGGGGTCGTCCAGTGCTAGAGAGGCGATGAATCGCGCCTCTAGCTCCTGGATCGCGTCATCCGTTGTATGCGTTTTTTTGCATCGCAATGTGG
>CAYWOZ010000111.1:0-11159 GCA_964458675.1 uncultured Saprospiraceae bacterium | reverse complement strand
ACAAGTTATATCCGCTGATAATTATTTTTTCTAACAAAACAAATTTTTCATTTTTAAAATAACAAAAATAAGTGCTAACAAATCTAAGCAGATAAAGGATAGGAATGATGCGACTGTATAGGCGTATTGAATTGCGATCTGAAAGTAAACAGTCATCAGTTTTTACGCAGGATGGGAGGGATAGCCTGGTTCTTACATCCACATCTTCGCGGATGTCATGAGGCATCGTTTCGATTAAAAAAGGCTATAGATCGAAAAATAATACTACAAAGTTCGGGCAAATCACGACGTTCCAGTGATTACCAGGCTATGCATAAAAAAGAGCTTTGGAATATTACATTCTAAGCTCCTTGATATTCTATGTCATTTATGTTTCTGACTGATATTAGTTAATTCTGTTAAAAAACCTTGGATTAGTCAATCTATCGTTTCCGGGATTCAGACAGTAATCTAAAACTACTTCAAATGTTTCATCGCTATAATCTCTTACTTTCGATAAAGTGAAGTCATAAGCGAAACCAAGCCTTATAGTTCTGCTTAATTGTAACTGCAGCACAATGTCTAATGACTCTCCAGGACTGTCAGCAATATCTCCTAAACGATATGTTAGTCCAGCCCAAAAGATGTCATAAAAAATCAAACTCGCGTTTAAGTCAGCATCAAAAGGTGCATCTGCTACAAACTTAAAAAGTATAGATGGCTTCAACTTCAACGCATCATTCAATTTGAATAAAGCTCCTGCCATTAGGAAGGCATGTGTTTCTTCCCTTGAAAAATCCGTATTTCCACTGCCATCATCAAAGAATGATAAGTCTCCTTCTAAAATGTGTGGTACAGATACTCCAACGAAATATCTAGTGGTGTAATAATACAAGCCAACTCCAAAATTAGGAATCGTACGCGTTTGATCAGTTATCGGTAGTGTACCATCTCCAGATTGAATAGCAGAAGTTTCTGAATAATTTACACTATAACTTCTTAGTGTTCCTTGCAGTCCAACACCAAGTTTTCTACTGTTTCCAAAATCAAATTTGTACGCATAAATTCCACTTACAGTCCAAGAATTAGTAGGTCCTATCTTATCATGATTAATAGACAATCCTACTCCAATATTTTTGTTTTGAAATGGAACTCGAACGTTGAGGGACTGACTTACAGGAGCACCCTCTAGGCCAACCAATGAGATCGATGCAGCGCGGAGGCACAAGCATAATCACTCCTGACTGCATAGCCAGGATTCAGGCTAAGCTTATTAAACATCCATTGAGTGTACTGAGCATCTTGCTGCGCTGTAAGATTGCATATCGGCAACAATACTATGATTAGTATCAATATATCTAGTTTCTTTTTCAATTTATTAAATTCAAAAAATAAATCACTCTTGTTTCTAGTGTTCTATGAATATGTAGCCATCCAATACTGTATTATTTCCATCATTGATTTGCAGTATATAAAAGTATGTAACACTTGGTAAACTATTACCGTCTTGTCTATAAATTCCGTCTCATTCATTACGGTAGTTTTCATTTCGATATACTTCATCACCCCATCTATTAAAAATGCACATCAAGCAATTCAATTACTTGAATGTCTGCACATTGACCATTCACATCAGTTGTGCAAAAACATACTAAAATGAGAACTAAAAAAGTAGTAAAGTAAAATTTAACTAACTTCATATTGTTGGGCGTTTATTCGAATCAGGCTTTATTTCTTTAGACAATAATTTTAACTTATTTAGAGTATTTTGAAGTTTAACTCATATACTTTTCTCAGTGTTTTATAAATATAAATATATTCTATATATTAGACTTATCCAATGGTTGAACAGTCACAATGTGATCTAATCTAATTTTATTTCCATCAGATAGAACAGCAAACTCTTCTTTATTTTTCGCAATTAAATTTTCTATTCTTGCAGTAACTTTCTTTGATATTTCTCCTTCAGAATATTCTATGTCAACGACTGTTTTTCGCATAGCATAAATCTCTAGATAATCATACCAATCACAATTAACGGGAAAGTAGATCTCTGCCAGTACTTTCTCCAATTCAATGACATCAGAAATAATAATATCTGCTACATTATCTTCATGTTTTTTCTTACTTATCAAGCAGGACTTTAACTTGTATAGTTTGGCGCCTGCTATATCAGATTTTAAACTATCTCCAATAACTAGTATCTTATTTTTATCAATTTTGGTTGAAATGCTTTTCATAGTGTAATCAAAAAATAACTTGTCAGGTTTGGCTACTCCAATTTCATCAGAGACAATTATAGAATCAAACAGGTCAGTGATTCCACACTTATCCAATCTTGCTCTTTGCACCTCTTTAAGGCCATTTGTAATAATACTAAGTTTATAATTTTGTCTTAATTTTTTGAGGAGTGAAACTACTTCAGGTCTTATAGTTGTAAACTGAACTATATTTGATAAATACTGCGCATTAAATTCGTATCCATCTATATTTTCTAATTTTATCTCTTCGAAAAATAATTTAAATCTCTGTTTTCGAATATCCTCTGTAGTAATCAATTTTCTTTCAAACTGATCCCAAATTTTAGCGTTGACCTTTTCATATACTTTGTAATAATCAGGATCGTACTTCAACTCATAATCTTTGAACGTTTGCTCGAACGAAAGGAGGGAGGCTTCATGAAAATCTGTCAAGGTGTTATCAAAGTCGAACATTAACCATTGAAATACTAATTCATCTTTACTTAATCGACATTGCATAATTGATTTTTTGATTAATTCCGAAATATAAAATATAAATAAAGCATTTAAGGATAAATCTAGTATAAATGTCAATCCCTGGGTGAAGGATAGGAATGATGCGACCGTAGAGGCGAATTGCATTCGCCCATTCAGCGCATGAAATTCGCACCGCAGGAAGCAGTCCAAGCGTGTAGCATAGCCTAGAAACATAGCGAGCGCAGGACGGGAGCAATAGCGTACTCATGGATAGCCTGACTCTGACATCCGCACCTTCGCGGATCGTCAAGAGGCACCCAAAAAAAAATTGTTCTATTTAGAATTAGGTTCTTGAGAATTATATTGATGATCGTTTGGGCACATCCCGACATTCCGCTGCGCTACAGTCGTGACCAGGCTATTCATGACGCCGCGTTCGCTTTGGTCCTGCACCAGCTCAACTGCCAAGCTTAACTTTTGGTTTGGACTACTTCCTTCGGGTCGCATCATTACTATCCCTTGTGCAAAAAAAAAATGAATTGAGTAACTCCAATAAAAAATGGGAACCCAGATTTGCATCTGAATTCCCATTTGTATTACTTAATTGATACTAAAAACTTAGTTCCAAATCCAGTTTCTACTAGGATCCGCTCTATCAATCTTGATTGGTAAATTTTCTAAGTACTTCACTCCAATATTTGGATCGTTGAATCCAAGTACTCTAACTTCAGTTCTTCTATTGTACTGGTGCTCTTCTTCTGGACATTCGATAAAGTTAGCACAACGATTTCTAAGCTGTGACTCACCATATCCTTTCGCTACTAATCTAGCTGGAGCAATTCCTTTCTTTATGATGTATTGAATAGCAGCTTCTGCTCTATTCTGAGATAAAGTCTCATTGTACTTAACCGTTCCTCTGGCATCTGTGTGAGATCCTAACTCAATAGAAAGGGTAGGGTACTGATTCATCAAATTGACTACTCTATCTAAGTCGCTGCTTGCATCATTACGAATATAAAACTGATCAAAATCATAATAGATATGTGGCAATTCAATCACCGCACCTTCTACGATTTTACTTCCTTCAAATGTTGGAGCAATTGGTAACGGCTTTGGCGCTGCTGGATCATATGGAGTAAGCTCTAACACTACATCCACCTTTCCACCACCTGCACAATTTAAACCCATTGTACTCGCTGTGTTCGTTCCTTCCAAGAAGAAGTTCTTTTCTCCCTTAAGGTAGTACTCACAATCACAATCTACACATGGAAAATCAAAATCTCCATTAGCATCAGAAGTAACAACTACTTCATCACCTGTACACTTATTAACCATAGTTACTGTAGCATTTGGAATAGAATTCTTAAGTTTTTTGTTCTTAACAATACCCTCTAATACTAGACAGTTAATTGGCTCCATAGGAATACAAAACTCGTAATTTGGAGTCAATAAAGATCTGCTCACATTCATAGACTCAGTAGCTACTTTATACCCTTCCTTTTTAGCAACGAATTCATAATCTGTATTAGGTAATACAGGCATAGTAAATGTTCCTGATTGGTTCGTAAACTTACCTAACACGTCACCCATATTTGCATTAGAATCATTCTTAAACTTAAGGATGTACTCATCATCATTTGTAGTCTCCACAAGCTTTAACACAGCATCGCCATTACTTGTAGCAGGATCATTTACAGTTACCTCTACATCTGCTATTCGCTTGTCTGTACCTGCTTCATAAGCACAAATGGTAGCTTCATTAATTACCTCAGAACTTGGTCTCTTCCAGCTGTAGATATCATCCTGACCATGACCCCCGTCTCTTGCAGAAGACAAGTATCCTTCTGTCTTAGTTTCGTTCATAATCAATCCGAAATCATCCTTAGGAGAATTAAATGGTGTACCAATATTATCAACACCAGTCCAAGAATTATCCGTTCCAACTTTAGCTTCATATAAATCAAGACCACCTAGTCCTTCCCATCCATTTGATGCGAAATAAAGTGTCCCATCATCGTGCACATAAGGGAATACATCATTACCTGCAGTATTAATATTTTCTCCTAAGTTAGCTGGTGCAGACCACTCTCCGTCGTTGAATTCTACTACATACAAATCCATACCACCGAATCCACCTTCACGATCAGATGAGAAAAACAAACGTCTTCCATCAGGTGTAAGTGCTGGGTGCGCCTCTTCATATTCTTTCGTATTGAAGTTCATAGAACTTGGCTTAGACCAATCGTCTCCGTCCTTAGTAGAAGTATATACCTGAAGTTTCATAATTCCCTTAGAATTATTCCTTCTATTACCTCTCTTGAAGTCATTTCTCGTAAAGTAAACTCTGTCTCCACTCTTATTAAAGCATAGCGGTCCTTCGTGAAATTTTGTAGTAATATTTTCAGAGAATACTTCCGGCGTTGTTAATGTACCGTCTTCATTTCTCTTTGATTTCCAAATCGCCATAAAGTTATCGTCTATCCAAATATCAAGTATTCCAGTCAATAACTTTTTCTCATCTCTTGTAGATACAAAAATTAATTCATCTCCGTAATACGTAGGACTAAAGTCTAACTTCTTCGTATTCAGAATTTCTTCGTTTTTGATTTCTACTTGGCTATTTTTGAAACTTAACATTCTATCGATAGAGGAAGCTAAAAGTGCCCCTCTATTGTCATTGCTTGCTTCGCCAATCATATCATCATACTTCAGAAAATATTCTTTCGCTAAGTCAAAATTCTTATTGCTCTGCAATGCTTGCGCATAGTGAAGAAAATCTTCAGCATTATTGCTTTCTTGTACAACATGGCTATACCAGAACTCTGCATTCGGAGTATCGTGATTTAGCCTATAGCTATTCGCAATACGTGTCATGTTTTTTACATCCATGCCTTCAGCTGCTTGAAATTTAGGTATGGATACTTTGTACCCTAACTTTTTGTAAAGGCTGAGTGCCACCTTATTTGATTGTGCATTGCTTGGGTTAGATATCAGAATACCTAACACAATCCATATGCTTATTTTGAGAACTTTCATGATTTTATTTTCGATTTATTGTTTTTAGAAGAATCTTGGGTTTGTAAGTCTATCATTTCCAGGGTTGAGGCAGTAATCTAATACTACTTCGAAAGTACCGTCACTATAGTCTCTTACTTTTGTGAGTGTAAAGTCATATGCGAATCCTAGACGAATTGCTCTGCTTAATTGTAATTGCAAAACGATATCTAATGACTCGCCAGGGCTATCTGCTATCCCGCCTAAACGGTAAGTAAGACCTGCCCAAAAAATGTCATAAAAAATCAAACTCGCGTGTAAGTCTGCATCGAATGGAGCATCAGCAACATACTTCAACAAAATCGATGGCTTTAGCTTTAATGCATTATTCAATTCGAATACGGCACCTGCCATAAGGAAGGCATGTGTTTCCTCTCTAGAGAAATCACTATTACCACTACCATCATCAAAGAAAGATAAATCTCCTTGCAAAATGTGTGGTGCAGATAAACCTATGAAGTACTTTGGTGTGTAGTAGTACAAACCCACTCCAAAATTAGGAATTGTACGGGCCTGATCCGTTGTCGGTAGCGTACCGTCTCCTGTTTGGATGGCTGTTGTTTCTGAGTACTTTACTCTGTAACTTCTCAAGGTTCCTTGTAGACCTACTCCCAATTTTCTATTGTTTCCAAAATCAAATTTGTAGGCATAAATACCGCTTACAGTCCAAGAATTAGTTGGTCCTATCTGATCATGGTTGATAGATAGTCCTACACCTACATTCTTGTTCTGAAATGGGACACGCACGTTTAAAGACTGGCTTATTGGAGCACCTTCTAAACCTACCCATTGGGAACGGTGTAAAGCGGATGCACAAGCGTAATCACTACTTACTGCATATCCAGGATTCAAACTGAGCTTGTTAAACATCCATTGTGTATACTGCGCGTCCTGTTGAGCCGTAAGGCTCAACATTGGCAACATCGCTAGTATCAACATTATTATATTTAGGTTATTTTTCATTTTTTTTAATTTTTACTTTCTAAATAATTTTTTTAAAATTCTGAGTTACTAGCGTTCAATAAATATGTATCCGTTCAATACTGTATTATTTCCATCGTTTACTTGCAATATGTAGAAGTAGGTTCCACTTGGTAAAGTGTTTCCATCTTCTCTGTAGGTTCCTTCCCAATCGTTACGGTAGTTTTCATCTCTGAATACTTCGTCTCCCCATCTGTTGAAGATGCACATATGGCTTCCTTCAAAATTACTCAGACATGGGATTGTAAAGCTATCGTTGATGCCATCACCATTTGGTGTCATGATCGTTGGTGCAAAACATTCTGCGTCTTCTCCAATTGTGATAAACACTGTGGCTTCTACACAATTTTCTGGACAGAACATGTGGCACAGTTCATAACTATAACTGTCCGTTCCTACGAAGTTTTCATTCGGCCTATAACTAAATGTACCATCGCTATTCTGGACTAATGATCCATTCGTTGGCTCCGTAAAGTTACTTACCACAAAGTCTGGTGTATTCGGTGTATCGTTATTCAATACACTATCATCTATCTGCTCATTGATTGCTATGGTGTATACATCATCTGTCGCTACTGGATCATCATTATATATTACTCTGATTGTATCCACGGAAGTATTCTGACAAGCTCCACTACCAACTGACCATACGAATATGTTTTCACCAATCGCTAAATCTGTTACTTCCGTGATAGATTCTCCTGGCGTTAGTATTTGCGTTACTCCATTTCCATTCATCAATGTCCAGTTACCTTCTGACTCCGCAATGAAGTTTCCTTCTAGAGTATAGTCTGGAGAACATACCACATCGTCTGCTCCCGCATCTGCTATGATATTTGGTACTTGATCAATCGTAAGCTGAGTAATATTTGAATCATCAGAGGTACATATGTCATTCTCTGCTGTTACATAGTAGCCATCTGTATCTGCTTGGCTACTTGCAGTCACTACAAATACTGCTCCTGTTCCTACTTCGAAATTATCTGATACTCTAAACCAAGTATAGATTACTTCCGGGTCAGGATTCAATACTCTGAGAATAGCATCCGTACCTTCACATACTGGTCCATCATTCGTCGCTACCGGTATATCAGGCATCTCTTCTATCGTAATAGATACTGGCATTGCATCAGAATCACATCCTCCTTGCGTTACTTGTAAGAAGAATGTATAATCTCCTGCTATCAACTGGTCTGACAATGGCACATCCATTTGATTACTGATTACATTCGCTGCTCCAAGAGCAGGATCATTATCATACCAAGTAAATATCGTTCCTGCATCGTATCCACTACCTGCTAATAAAGTCACAGGTTCAGTTTCACAACTTATGAATTGATTTGCTACAGGATTTGGAACCTGTGGTATTGTAATGTCTACTTCTAATTGACCAGAGTTTTCAGACTCACAACCATTTCCGTTTACACATATCACAGACCACATTCCGCCATTATACGCCTCGTCTCCACTTGGGATTGCGGTGCTTCCAATTGAAGTACTTAGTAGTGGATTTGATAGGGTAGTACTACTAGATCCACCTGGGCCTATCCATCTGTATTCATCACACACACTTGAAGTACTCAACTGTATCATCTCTCCATTACAAATGGATTGATTAGTTACAATCAGTGTCGGTGCCTCTGGTCTAACGTCTACTGTTATGTCAATGCTCACTGGCTCTGACTGACAACCTTGCTCGTTAAATACAGTCAAGAAATATGTTCCTGCTGCCGCTAGGCTAGGATCGTTTATCACTGGGAACTGTAAGTCAGAAGTAAAGCCGTTTGGTCCACTCCATAAGTAGCTATTGGCCACTTCACTTTGAAGTAAAATGTCTTCGCCTACACATACACCAGTGCTAATCGCTTCAGGTTCTGCCGCTATTGGCTCCTCTAATACTTCAAGATTAAATGGTGCTGAACTAATCGTACAATCATCCACTACTACTGTCAATGTATAATCTCCATCATGTGCTGTAATATCTACAGGTGAAATCGTAATCTCGTTCGTAAGCAATCCTGAAATATCTTGAACTGTGCCATTTGGAGTAGTCCAAGTATAGGTTACATTCGTTCCGAAGTAAGCCTGAGCAGATAATACAATAGCTCCATCATCACAGCTCACTCCAGTAGTAGAAATCACTGGTTGTGCTTGTGGGTTACTGATTCCGTTCAACTCAACTGTGGAGAAAGATTCACATCCAAAGGCATCTACTATCTGTACTGTGTATGAACCATTTCCTTCCTCTGTAATATCAAGGATTGATGGATTCTCTTCAGTTGACATAAAGTTGTTAGGTCCTGACCATAGGTAAGTGAATGGCCCATTTCCTACTGCATTTGATACTAGATTTAAATCTTGTAATGCACAATCTGGAGCCAACATAAACATCGCCTCTGGTGTACTTACTGGTCTAGGGGTAACTTCTATTTCAGTCATTGACGCTGGAGAAGCACATCCATTTTGGCTAACTACTAAGAAGTATTGCTGTGCGCCCACCTGAGGCGCAAATAACATCGGTGACATATCTGTACTAAACAACGTTCCACCAGCTGCTGGATCTCCTAGGTACCATTCATAGGTAGCATTTGGAATTTCATTTCCAATCAACTGTATGTCTCCTCCATCTTCGCATATTTGACCACTATTTCTAGCTAAGGCTACTGGCGAATCATTTATTGTTAAGGATACTCGCTCTGAGGTAACCATACATCCTCCGACATTGGTAACTCGTACTGACCAAGTTCCTGACATGTAATTTGCATCTCCCATTGGAACAGTAAGCATCCCTGTAGTTGATGTTAAATTCGATGGCGAGTCTCCTAATGGAGAAATCCATTCATATAAGCTACCTACCGCCGTAGTACTTAGTACAATGTCGTCACCTTCGCAAATTTCTGTATCGAATACTATAGTTGGTTGTGTTCCTTCTTCTATAATATTATCTACTATATAGCTTTCTGTAGCACTACATCCACTTTGAGATACAACTGTTAATGTATAAGTTCCATTATCCGCAAGAGTTACGTTTGGTATCACTACCTGAGCAGCATTTGAGCTGAAGCCGTTAGGACCATTCCACTCATATGATACTACATTTGTTGCATTAGAGAATAACTCCAATTCACCACCTGGACAGATTGAACTCGTTGTTGCTGAGATCGCTGAAGTCGGTGCTGGGAATATTTCTACTGCAAACTCTTCTGAGCTTACGGTACAATCATCCACAGTTACTACTACACTAAAGCCACCTGTATGAATTGTCTCATCTACTGGTGAGATAATCAATATATTACTATTCTGACCTGTGATTCCTGTAAATCCTGCTGGAGTTGTCCACATGTAATTTACATTTGATCCTACATATGCTGGAACAGTCAAAGTGATTGACTCTCCATTACACGCTGGGCCTGATGATGTAATTACGGGTTCTGCTACTGCTTCTTCCACACCGTCTACCTCTAATGAGTTAACGGCACTTTGACAACCATTTGCATCTACAATCATCAAGGTATATGAACCATTGCTTAATGTAGCTGCTCCCGGAATCACTGGATTCTCCAACGTAGAAGTAAAGCCATTTGGTCCTGTCCACAAGAAAGTGAATGGTCCATTTCCAGTTGCATTTGCAGACAGTGATAAATCGGCTGCTGCACAATTTATATTACTCATATATGCAAAGTCTGGAACATTGCTTGGCAATTCATTCACAGTTATTGAGCTAGAAGCTACTTCTGATGGACATCCGTTTGCATCTACTTGCAAGAAGTAAGTATATGTAGCGGGTGCCATGTCAAAGAATTCAATCGCCTGATCTTGAGAGATTAATACCCCTCCTAATGCAGGATCTGCATCGTACCAAGCGTAAGTTGCTCCAGGTACTGTATTCGCTGAAAGTTGTACCACTTCTCCATCACATACATCACCATTATTAATAATGATTGCTAATGGTACATCGTTAATACCAACTCCTATTGGATCAGACAAGGATACGCATCCATTCTCATCTGTAATTCTTACTCTCCAATCTCCCGAAAGGTAAGCTGGATTAGATGAATCAATAGTTGTACTTGGAGTATCAGTCGTTAAACCTGGCATCATCAAAGTCGTCGCAGATGCACCTAATGGGCCTATCCATTCAAAATTTGTTCCTGTTGAGGAAGTCATCAACTCGATTGGATCTCCAGCACAATTTGGTCCGTTTACAGTTATTGTTGGTACCTCATCAGAACAATCATCATCAGCATCACTTGGATCTCCTCCTCTTGCACATTCTGTAGCATTGTCAACTCCACCGCCATCGCAATCTGCTGTTGCTAATGCATTTGTTGGGTCTGCTAATAAAATCGCGCAGATATCAAGACCTGCTGTAATCGCTGCTGTACAATCATCACCTGCATTGCTAGGATCTGTTCCTGCTTGGCATTC
>CAYWOZ010000110.1:0-11167 GCA_964458675.1 uncultured Saprospiraceae bacterium | reverse complement strand
TCTATAAGATGAGAAAGAACCCTTGGAACATTAAAACCTTAATACCAACCAGAAAACGATTTGTGAATTCCTAACTTGATATTTTAGCATTTTTCTGCGTTGAAAATACTCGCGATAGCTAAGGCTATCCCTGTGTTTTTCGCCTTGATAAATACTAAAACCTCTTCGTTATAATTTTCCCAAACCATTTCCCGTTTGGTAAACTAACTAATCATTCAAAACAACAGTGCAAACTTTAATGCCTAAACAATAAAGTCTACACTGCACACCTAAATAGAGGTAGCTCTGGGGAACTACCAAAACACTCTTATTTTATATCTACCTTAATGGTAGTGTCTTCTTTCGCTTTTACTTTTAGTGTTACCACCAACAATCCATTTTCGCAAGTAGCGGAGATGTTTTCGAGATCAATGTTTTCACCAAGGTTGAACTTGCGCTCAAACTTGTTGTAGTTGAATTCGTTTTTGGAGTACGTCTCCCCTTCTTCCAATTTGCTTTCGTGCTCTGAAGAGATGATCAACTGATCTTGTTCTACCTTAATCGAAATCTGCTCTTTGGATAATCCTGGGACGGCCATCTCAATATCGAATTCATTTTCTCGCTTGATGATATTGGTAAGTGGCGTAGTCTGTACTAGCCCCTTGTGCAATATCTCTGGTAGCGAACCATTCATGAGGTCAAAGATGGCAGTGTCCAAGTGATTTGACCAATGCGCGTGATTTCTTCTTCTTTTACCATTTCTTGTGTGTATCATTTATATATTTTTTTAATGAAGGCACTTTGTTATGTCAGAATTTAGAAAATTCTCTTTTTTCGGTGCCAAAAAAATTATCAACACCCTTTTTACTTCAATTGCTGTTCCACCGCGTTTTTCTGGACAATATTGCAGGATAAACAAAAGTTTAACGCCAAAATGGCATCTGCAACCTAAAAACGGGTGACAAATTGGCTGTATTGACTGCGAATCTTATGTTTGGAAATTTGTCACTAGGCTATCTAACAAGAGGTTTTGGCATAGATTATGACATACTCTATATATAGAAATGAGATATGTATAATATCGAGTTTTTTCAAAACATGGAAGACCAGATGGAATATTTATATTCCATCGCTGTTCGGTTGTCGAAAGATAGTTGAACGAAAATCCCCCTTATCAAATCGTTCTTGTGGTCCCCCACTTGGACGATTTTTTTTGTGCGCAAACGTTCTTTGCTAAGCAGCTTCGAAAAGCACCACCGAAGGCACCAAAGCAAATCTAACGAGAACAAGACACCTAAGTTATTCTTTGGTGCCTTGTACAAGAGTGGGAAGCTCTTAGGTGTCTTCGGTGGTAAACGAACAAGTGTGCTTAGATTCGAAGACAAAAATTATTACTTCACAACTTCAGCCAAATACTGCCTCACCGCTTCCGTCAAAACAGCCTTAGTCTCCGCATTAATATTTATCAAAGCGTATGATTTAGAATCGAGAACACTCGACGTACGCCAAGACCATTCACTATTCGTAATAGATGGACCATCCTGGTACCACCAGGCGGTATATATTTTGTCTTCTCCTTTGATCAACTCACCTGTGTAGATAAGATAGCCATTTTGCAATTCCTCCTTTATAAGTTTGAGTTCGTAGCCAGATCCCCGCCAACAAAATCTCGGATCATGGGTACCCCGAAAAGGAGAAGAAGGCGGCTTCACATATATGAGAAGGTCTTCGTTAGAATATTTTAAAATATTATCTGCGAGTTCTTCTTTGTTCAAATTGTCAAGTAGGACATTGCTTACTTCAGAACTCAAGATGACATTGCTGTTATGCAAGGACCACCCTGCTACACCTAGTAAGCCCGTGAGCATACCCATATAAGCAAGAGACTTAAAATTCCATTGTCGGACATTGCTAATAGGCTGAATGTTTTTTCCTGCCACCGTCCATCGACGGATTATAAAAATTAAGGGTACTATATTGTAGAGCAAAAGACAAGCGATACCAATAAGTTCATGCAAGGCCTTTTCTGGACCAATTTTAAAAAGCACTAGAAGAAGAATGCGAGAAAAATTGGCAAAGACATTAAAAGCAAATCCAAATACCAGCGCCAAAACAATTTGCCAAAAGGTGAACTGCTTTTTATGTTTGTATTCAAAATAAGCGAGGACAATAAGCGTAAGTACAAGGCCTGTCAATAACATTTTGAGTCCGACACATTCTTGGTCTACTAAAAAACGCGCTCCAGAAATCAGTAGTAAATTTCCTTCACTAACAATATCAAACCCAATAGCGCTTAATGATGTAGAAACGCCTTCGCTTAACCACAGTCGTATAGGAAAACTCAAAATTGCAGTGATGTGTGCAATCAAAGGGGAAATAATTAAGAGGAGGAAGATAGGCAAATTGTTTATCCGACCATAAAAGACAGTCAAGATAAAACAAAGGCCAAAAGCAAAAGTGAAATAATAAAAAGTAAAACTGCCGCTCAAATAAGCACCAAAAGCCGCAAGGCATGCTGCCGCGAGATACATATAATTACTTCGCTGCTGGCCTACTTGTATCAAAAAAGGAAAACTCAAAACCCCTAAGACCACCGTATATCCTAGGTACAAGTTTTCTCGCCCAATAAAATAAAAGAGCAAGGTGTACAAAACGATACCCAGGATAACCAATACATTTCTCGCCGGTAAAGAAGCCGTTTCTACCGACATATCCTAAGCTAGTCTTGTTTTGAAATACAAAGTAAGCAATGCAGCAATCAAAATAATTATTAAAGCCCACTCGTGTGGTTCCGGTACGGCACCGTTCTTATTCATCGACGCATTGCCTAGACTATTGTCCTTACGCTTGATGTCAAAGCGGTCATAATCAGCCTGTGACTCCAGTACGATCATACTAGAAATAGGACTCAAGATATGTGCCTCCTCAGCTATGCTAATGAAGTCCTCTTCAATTTCCTTTCGGCGCGAAAAGTCTTTTCCTATTTTATTCATTAGGCTACTATAACTATGTAAACGCATCAAGTGATCGGGGCAAGCATTATAAAGTTCACTACCCATCGTTTCTAGTATTTGAGTTTGCGACATATTGATAGCAGTAGCATTATCCAATACTTTTGGAATATGTACTTTCCCATCTTCCATAAAAGAGTCGTAGTCTGAACTACTTTGTATGATGCTTTTGAGTTCAACTAGGGAGTGGAGATATTGACTATTCTGTTTACCAAGGTTGAGGAGCGTTAATTTGCCCGCAGATAGATTCATGTAAGTAGATAGCTTCTTTTCAAAAGGGCTTTTCTTGAAATCGTCTAAGACAGGAGTAATATGATTGTTACTACTAATCAATAGAGAAGACTCGGGGTCTGCTATTTTGTAAATAGGGAAAATGCTAAAGTTGTTCTTATTCGCTTTTTTGAAAAAACGCATTGCATTTTTATCCGTTAGCTTGACCATGTTTTCACCATCCAACATATATACTTGATTGTTGGCACATTTTTTCAGAATAGCCTTGAACATAGATTTGGTCCAAGAGTTATTGACGTCCAGATAGACTTTTCGAAATTGCTCGATGGGTTTTTCTTCATACTCTAAATCTAATAGCCTAAATGACTTGTCATTAAAACTAAAGGCGGCACTATTGAGCGGGGGCGCTTCAATTGTCAAATCCCAATCGGAATAGTACAGCCCCTTATATTGGTATTTGCTTAGGTCCCAAGCAAAAGAAAGAGGTGTGCTAATATCTACTTTCTCCTCTCCAGCTATCGACAAATTAATTTCTTCGACCGTTGTTGTAGTTGAAGGTCCTTTGAAATCTATGTTTTGGTATTGAAGTTTTCCATTCTTATGCGCTAAGGGTGTAGTGACGCCCAACTTAAACTTGCGTGGCTCTTCGCTGGTGATAGGAAAGATACGAGCCGTGACTCTATTCCCTTCTTTCCAATGCACCAAGAGTGGATCTCGTCTTTCTCTTCCTACGATAGTTTTATAGGCGGAGTCCGCTTTCGTTTGGGTAGTTAGATAAGAAGGCTCTTCTTTTCCATTGATCCAAAGAGAAGCAGAAGTGACTACCGAACCCTCAGGAACATAGAAGGTATACAACGCTTCTTGTTGACCCCATCTTCCACTACTACTGGTAGTGTTTTTTATATCGATAGTTTTCTCCGTATAGGCCATTCTTTCCGCCGGAAACAATTTTACTTCAGTAGCGATATGATCGGTGACTAAATCTGTGCCACGCCAAAGCTTCCACTCAGCTTGATGCCGTTTGTTATAGAGTGTTGTTGCAATACGCCTTCTTTCTTTATAGGATAAATCTAAATTACCAGCTATCATAGAACTCACCAAAACCAAAGGGTCATGTTTTTTTCTGCTTGGCATTCCCATTATATTCCATTTGAAGGCATCTTTACCAATAACGTATTCATTGACGCCAGCAAGCAAGCGTTTTGAAATGGCGTCGTCAGGCAAGGTTTGACCAATCGTACACCAAGAGGGTAAATCATTCCCTTCGTAGGGCTGCTCAAAACTTACATATCCTTTTTCTGTAGATTTAATAACCGCGTTCCATTTATATACAAAAATAAAAAGTAGACTAAAGAGAGCGGTAAAACAAATGGTAATAGGCAGTTTGAACTTCTTAGAATGGTGGATATAATCACGAACAATTTCCATGCAAATAACAAAGCTTACTAAGGGGACAAGCGCATGAAGAGAGACTCCGAAAAACCAAAAAGACATAATAGTGATAGGGTATAAGCTGATGGTCATAATCGTTTCGTAAAAATGAAAGACCATAGCTAAACTCAAGACGCAAACGATGACATAGTCAAACCACCTTTTGCCAATCGACCTAAGAAATGAATAAGAAAGTAAGGCTAAAGAGTACACCATAACCCATCCAGATACCCATGGGACGGACTCCGAAAAGACAGGTAATTGTTTGTTCAACATATAGGCGCTGACAGTCCAAATGAGTAGTCCTAAAATGTTATGTCTTCGCGATTTGAAATTAAATATTCCCCCATGTTTTCTTTTGTTATATACAAAAAGCCCTATCAAATAAACTAGAGAGATGACTTGTAAAGACATGAAGAACTCGGAAAAAAACACAAAATTTTGGCCAGGAATATTGAGGCTATTATATTCATTTACCCCATATACCGCAAAGCTGCAACTCAGCAACATAAGACCGAAGAGATAAAATCGATCTTGAAAAGGTTTGGTCAGTAGTTTTTCCATGAGCGTTGTGATTTGTTCTGCAAATTTATTATTTCGTTTCTCGATATTATATCTCTTTAACGCAGATTCAAGAACTGTATTCTTTAATTAGTTGTTAATGATTTATTCTACAATATATTCATTTCATGGCATAATACCTTTCTCATTGTGTATCTTGAGCATCTAAATCAACAAAACGATGCTAGTAAAAACGTATGGTAGTGCGCTACAAGGAGTGGATGCACAGACCATCACTATCGAAGTGAACGCAGGAGGAGAAGTCAAATTAGGGAGCCCCAATAAACATATGGTAGGACTTCCTGATTCCGCAGTAAGAGAAGGGTTTCATCGTATCGAAGCGGCTATAAAGAACATTGGCTACAAATTACCTTATGTAAAAATAGTTGTCAATCTAGCACCAGCCGATATCCGTAAAGAAGGATCGTTTTATGATTTACCGATCGCGATGGGGATGCTCTATGCCACCAAATTATTAGAAGAAGGAAAGCTCGAAGACTACTATATGATGGGAGAGCTTTCGCTCGACGGTACCCTGCGTCCGATCAAAGGCGCTCTCCCAATCGCCATACAAGTACGCAAGGAGGGATACAAAAATCTCATCGTCCCATACGAGAATGCACGTGAAGCCGCGATAGTGAATGACCTCAATGTCTTTGGAATTAAGAACCTCAGCGAAGCGATAGACATCGTCGAAGGTAGATCCACAATGGCACCCACCTTTGTAGAAACGCGAGACGAATTCCAACACAACCAAAGAAAATACGAGGCAGACTTTTCAGATGTCAAAGGGCAAGAAAACATAAAACGCTCGCTCGAGATAGCCGCTTCTGGTGGACACAATGTGATATTGATAGGCCCACCCGGTGCAGGTAAGACCATGCTGGCGAGGAGGCTCCCCTCTATCCTACCGCATCTATCCTTACACGAAGCATTGGAGACTACGAAGATTCATTCCGTGGCAGGAAAACTTCCGACCAGTTCTTCCTTAATTGCGCAAAGACCTTTTCGCGCACCGCATCATACGGTTAGTGATGTCGCCTTGGTTGGAGGTGGTTCCAATCCTATGCCCGGAGAAATTTCACTCGCGCACAATGGCGTTTTGTTTTTAGATGAATTGCCAGAATTTAAGCGCACCGTTTTAGAAGTACTTCGCCAACCTTTGGAAGAGCGTAGAGTTACGATTTCGAGAGCGAAGCTTTCCGTCGACTACCCAGCCAGTTTTATGTTGGTTGCTTCTATGAATCCATGCCCCTGTGGATATTACAATCATCCTGAAAAAGATTGTGTTTGTTCTCCCGTACAAGTCAAGCGCTACCTGTCTAAGATATCAGGACCTCTTCTCGACCGTATAGATTTGCACGTCGAAGTCACGCCCGTTTCTTACGACGAACTCACCACATTCAACGTCAAGTCAGAGCCAAGTGAAGTTATCGTGCAGCGCGTCATTGAAGCGCGCAAAATTCAAGAAGAAAGATTTAAAGAGTACGATAACATTCATTGCAATGCCATGATGCCAAGCAGCATGGTCAAAGACATTTGCCAAATAGATCAGGCAGGAAATAACCTGCTCAAGACCGCGATGCAAAAACTCCAACTCTCCGCAAGAGCCTACGATCGTATTCTGAAAGTGGCACGCACCGTCGCGGATTTATCAGCTAGCCCAGAAATAAAAATGGAACACCTCGCAGAAGCTATTCAATTTAGAAGTTTGGATAGACAAGGTTGGGCTGGGTGACAACTGATGCGAAGCAAAAGATGTCCAGTGGACATCTTTAAGTCGGAAACCGAGGCACCTGCCGAAGCATGCAAGACTATAAAAGCACTTTTACATTTTACATTTAATATTTTTCTGTTTTACATTTAAGTTTCTTCCCTCCAATCCCTTCTTTCAAAGTAATAAAGGATAATGTTGTATCGATTGATTGGGCGAGCCCGGAGGGCCAGGCCATCCGTTTGTACTCAGCTTGTATATCGCTATTCAGGATATGTCTATCTAGTATTCGCTTGGTCGCTCATCCGTCGCTAGCCATTCCTTCATAAGCGATACGCTGTGCTTCGTATCACTTCTGTCCTTCTCGCGGGAAAAAAATACAAATTAAAAACAGCTACAGAATTTATTAAGAGTGTAGATGAAGCTTGGCACTAATACTTTAAGAGCTATAATGGAAAATATTTGTCAAAATAGTCAAATGCTTTTTATACCATAGGAAGGATGTTTGAAAAATATAACTTCTGACTGAAAAAGCTGACAAAAACGCATCTCTTCAAAAGAAGAACTATTTGCTTCAATTCATATAACTTCTCTTCTACTCGCGAAAAAAAGCAGCTATTGTTTTAGTAATTACTTTTCATGAACGAGATAGCCTATATAGCCATGACATTTGAAAAAAAAACTATAGCGTACTCTTGGTGCTCTCTAGTAAATTAAATTTCTACCTTTAGAATAACTTAAAAGTTACTTAAGCCGTGATGCTTAGGAGATAAATAACGAAAAACTCAAAAATTTCACCTCTTTTTTCACCCGAAAATTAGGGTTTTTGACCCCAGCTTCAAACAAAATCTAATCTATATCTTAGCAATATACAACGGACCTAAATAAAAATTTAAATAACAGTCGCAGCTAATGGACCGATTTTTTATAATCCTTGATAGCATTAAATTAAATCAAGAGTTTGAAGTTGTAATGTCTATTTATGAAAATACGATGTGGGTATAGTTTTTAATTCGCCATAACAAAATCAAAAAAATGAAACAAAAATTAATCTTAATTCTTCTTCTTTCACTAATTATAGTCGACAATACAACTGCTGGACTTCACAATAGCATTTGTAATAATCTAAATCTAAGGATTTACGCAGATATTGCACCATCAAATGGATATAGTAACCCAAATCAATTTTATGCATATGAATATACTTTTGTTCCAACATCTGGAGGCTCAGCATTGGCAGTAATTGAATGGACTCCAAGTATTGATTCTGCCTTCCCAATATTTTCAGATGTATTAGCTATAGATATTAATGAAACCTATACTGTAACTGTAAAAACTCGCCAAAACCAAAATGCTCCGTATATTCCCTTTGGAGCCTCATGTCAAGTTGCATTTAATGATGACGAACCACTTCATCCTAATGTTTGCAACAATCTAAATTTAAGAGTATATGATTTATTAGTTCCATTTACTGGTTACTCAAATCCAAATGCATACAGTCTTTATACATACAACTTTTATAGCACAAGCAATACAAGCAACCAGCCCTTATTTACACATTCTTGGGATCCGTCGGATGCACTCAATAATGAGGATTTTAATTCAATTATGACTACATATTTAGATATTAACTCAACATATTTTGTAACAGTCACAGTTACTGATGTTTACGGGAATACAGGAGAAGAAGGCACACCATGCCAAATTGGATTTAATGATAATGAAATATTACATCCAAATGTTTGTGATAATTTAAATTTAAGAGTATATGACTTATTAGTTCCATTTACGGGTTATTCACAACCTAATGTATATTGCCTTTATACGTACAATTTCTATGGCACAAGTGACACTAACGATCCACCTTTATTTACACATTCTTGGGATCCGTCGGGCGCACTCAATAATGAGGATTTTAATTCAATTATGACTACTTATTTAGATATCAATTCAACATATTATGTAACAATCACAGTTACTGATATTAATAAACATATGGGAGAAGAAGGCACGCCATGCCAAATTGGATTTAATAATAACGAAACCCTTCATCCCAATGTATGCAATGTGCAAATTACAGATGATGATTATATTGTTCCTTTAACTGGATACACAAGTGACATTGAATATTCGGAGTATCGGTTTTATTTCTTTCAAAATGGAAATCATATTGCAGATATTGTCTGGAATGGAACTCCTCCATTTCTCACTTTTGGCCAAGTCCCAAATCTTAATAAATGTGAAACCTATCAAACCATCATCCAAGTTAGTGACATAAACGGTAATTGGTCAACTGGAGACAACCTATACGGACCACCATGTGATATTGAAACCGAATGCTGCCAAGTTCCATTACAGATTACCACATGTAAAACTGAAACTTCTAATTCGAATTGTGACGGATCAATAATGGTTAATGTAAATGGGATGACGCCTCCTTATAATTTTATTTGGAGTAATGGTGATTCCTCAAACTCAATCAATAATCTTTGTTCAGGTACCTATTCTGTATCAATAACTGACGACAATGGAAGTTTTAAGGTATACCAAGTAATAATAAACTAAAAAATGACTATAACAATAAAAATGTAAGCGAAGTAGTGATGAAAGGGCCAGATTGCGCTTGTATAGGCTATTTCTTTATTGATAATCTTTTAGTTCTCATAGAGTAAATCTAAAAAAATCCTTCTTCAACGATGAAACTTTGATAATACTTTTGTTGCCTAGATGGTAACAACTTTAAGGAGTTATACTAGTCATAAATTATCATAAAATAAAGTCGTTAGTCAAAAAAAAGTAGCAGTTAATAGATTTGTTTTTTGTTTTAAAGATAATTACAACATCTTTAGTAAGTTAATATAATAAATATTCTTATGAGAGTTTTTAATTTACAATTCAAAGTTATATTATTTCTAATTTCGACTATTTACAATACAAGTATTATTGGGCAGACAGCAAATTCTACAGAACTCCCAATTGATGGATATTGGATTGAATACATAAATGTTTTCGGCACTGAAATAAAGAATGGTAACCGTTATAGTATAAGAAATGGAAAGTTAATTTTTGAAGAAGGAAATATTTTCACTAGCCTATTATTAAGAGAGGGAGATGCCATAGGTCGTAATATTAAAATGGTTTCGAAATATAATTACATTTGTGAATCTATTAGCGTGAAAGGATTAGAAATCGAATTGAACCTAAGAGACGGTGACCTTTATCTAATTATAGATAAGAATAAAAAGTTTGGAAATTCTTATTATACCAGCTCTAGGCTAGTCAATAAATCATTGAACAATATAAATCTTTACAATTATTATTACAACCCTTCTTTCTCTCAAGCTGAAGTAGAATATATAGATGAGATAATTGTTAATACTGACATGACCACCCAAAGAATATCGGCTGGTGTTAAAATGGAGATTGAAAAAACCCATGTTCTGAAAAAAGAGGCTTCTTATTCTAGCACTAGTGCTGATCTTCAAAAAAGCACATCAGTGCACAATTTAAATGCTTTTGGTTTAGGAGTAGAGATAGAAAATTTAATCGAAAATAAAATAGAGAATACATCAACTAGCAATATAAAAAATGATGAAACTTTTAAAGCAAAAATTATACTTGATGGAGATAAAGCAACAACATGGAAAATTATATGGAAGGATCGCTATAAAAGGGGTAAAATAGATTTTACTGACAGTGCGGGATTAAAAAAAATCTTATACTTTCGAATCCCATTAAGTAGTGAAATAGAAGTTGTTCCATTAAATTAAGATTCTCAAATTATAGTCTTTGTTTTGAAATTAAAAACTTTTATGATTTCACCCCAAGAAAAAATGTAATAAAAGAATTTAATGAAATCACTAAAATAATGGTTGATGTCTACGAATCTGTAAGAGAGCTTTAAAAATCGTTTAACAATCCAAATACAATGAAAGATCTAAAAATATTGCGCACCAAAATAAAAACCCGCAAATTGAACTTATAATTGACATTAGGAATTATCTCTCTCCAATCACCTCAATCAAAGTCGGACAGAGTAAAGTAGTATCTGCTTGTTGCTCCAAATTTTCCAATTTTGCAAAAGCAAGCTTCAATTCTTCAGCACTCAAGTATCCCATTTCTTGAATCTTCGGCCAATAGGTATCATAAAAGCTACGAGGCCATTGCCATGCAAAATCATGGGGTTGAACCATTTTAGCCATTGGACGGATACCAGTTATTTTACAATCTAAATCAGTCA
>CAYWOZ010000109.1:0-11365 GCA_964458675.1 uncultured Saprospiraceae bacterium | reverse complement strand
ACGATGCCACTCATGATGCCTACTCTTCAAGTAGGAGAGTGAATAATATCATGAGTTATTCCATGGACTTCATTGGAGGAAATCAGTACTTATTCAGAAGAATGCACGGTGCACATCATGGCTATGTGAACATACACGGTATCGATGTGACCTTAGAGACACACGGACAGTTCCGCTTCTCTCCAGATGAACCTTGGCTGCCTAAACACAAATGGCAACACATCTATACTTTCGGTTTGTACACTTTAGCACATCTACACTGGGTGACCGTCAAGGACTTTAAGTGGTTCTTTGGAGAATCGAACATTGGAAACCAAAAGAATATTAAGCACCCTCGCAAAGAGTATATCTCTTTATTTATTACGAAAGGAATTTATTATGGACTGACATGCATTCTGCCGATGATATTCTTATCTGCATCATGGTATGTTGTATTTTTGGCTTGGGTATTTATGCACTTATTGCCAGGTTTGACTTTTGCATTAATGTTTCAAGTAACGCATATATATGAAGGAACGACTTTCCCACTTCCTGATGATGACGGGAATATCGACAACAACTATGCGTTACACGTGCTAGAGACTACCGCTGATTTTGGCAGAACGAGTAGAATAGGAACTTGGTTGATGGGTGGTATCAATATCCACGTCATTCACCATATCTATCCACAGATATGTCATGTTCATTATCCTTCATTGACGGAGATTTTAAGAGAGACTTGCATCGATCATGGTATCGAATATAATGAGAATAAGACTTTCACCAAAGCACTGGTGAAGCATTACAAGATATTAAAGCACCTAAGCAAGCCAGACGCTAAAGTAGCCAGAGTAGGCAAAAGTGCAGCTTTAGTATAGTAGATATAGGATTTAATTTTTGTACAAGTGAGCGTTGAATTCATAATTCAACCCAACTTCGCAAAGCTACGCTGGGCAGACATTCATAATTCATAATTATACAGCGGGGCCATCCCACAGGACAAAGGGGGCGAATCTTTCGATTCGCCCCTTTTGTCCTGTGGGTCGCTATGTATCCATAGCTCGCTATTCGCTCGGCCTGCAGCCAGAAAACACTGGAAAAGTGCTCTCTGACTGCAGTCTGCTCCTTCGTCGCACTACTCCACAGCGCTTGGCCAAAAACAGTTTTGAGTTTGAGCAGCGAGAACTGAGTAAAGTGTATTCATTGCAAACACTCAATTCTTATTTCCGAATATAATACTCAAATATTGAAATCTCAAGACCCACACTCAAGACTCTAAACTGTTATAAATGGTAAGGTATTTGATTTATCTAGTATATAGCCCAGTATTAACATATATGGGTCCTTAACGGGAGAAAAAAGTACACTATGCAGATGACTATTAATAGTTTTGTGCTTAAGCACATTTACACTGGTATTACTACTGTGTACTATGCTCATATTGAAAACGAAAGCCTTTTTCCAAAAAGTGAAGTTAGAAATATCCAGATATTGAAAGACAATATCGCTTCTTTGTTAGATGTGGATAGCCTATTCTTTCAGCAACAGCAGACCATCTTTAATAGCCCCTTTATTCATAGCTACTCAAAAGATGGAAAAGACCAAATTAATATCGACTTTAGCTTGCCAGGCTTATTAATCATAAAAAAGTGTCTAGAGATTCGATTAGACGTCCTGATTGATTTTTTAGAGAATTCGAATGAAGATCCTCGACTCTCTTCTGAGATAGAAGATTCACTTCAAATAACAGAAAATGTGCTTGATGCACTAGAATTACATATGATACCACTGTATAACTAAGGATTCAAAATGTATCCAGTATACAAAAGACCAAATTGATAATCTATAAATAGCGCTGCATCTAACATTTTTGCGGTGCTTTTTTTATATTTGAATATGAAAATATTCAAATTGGGCATCTTATTCTGTATTGGACTAGCATTTTGTAGTTGGGATTCAATACAGTCAGAGCCAAATGGAGACAAAGGAGAAGAAATCTATAATACTTATTGTAAATCCTGTCATGGTAAAAAAGGGGGACTAGGCCTAGGTGGTGCTGCAAAATTGACAAAGAGTGATATGTCTCTAGAAGAGCGAATCGAAGTTATTACCAATGGTAGAGGAAAAATGGCCCCTTTTGGAGCATTTTTATCCAAAAAAGAAGTAAAGGCTGTCGCCGAGTTTACGGAGTCCTTCTCTAAATGAAGAAATATTCTGTGCTTGGATTAATGTCTGGAAGTTCTTTGGACGGACTAGACATTATCTGTGTTCAATATACTGAGGCCAACTCCATTATCAAATGGAATATAAATGGTCTTCCCACAACAGAACCAATTCCGGAAAGTTTAATTGATGGTTTAAAACGATTGCACACTGCGACGAAGAAGGAAATTACGCAACTTGATATAGACCTTGGTGTATTTTATGGTAATGCAGTCAAAGAATATATTGAGAAATACGAGCTTAAGGTCGACCTAGTAGCATCACATGGACATACTGTAAGTCATAAGCCACATGAAGGCTACAGTCTGCAAATCGGTTCTGGAGAAATGATAGCAAAGTCATGTGGGATTCCTTGCCTTACCCAATTTAGATCTGTAGACATTTCGAAAGGAGGACAAGGAGCCCCTTTGGCTCCAGTAGTCGAGCATTATCTATTTCAAGAATATCGAATGTTCTTAAACCTAGGAGGAATCTCCAATATTAGTCTGCATACGCCAGATCATATCGCGGCATTTGATGTATGCCCTACAAACCAATTACTCAATCACTTAGCGCTTGGTATCGGGAAGCCATACGACGATAAAGGGAAGCTCGCTAAATCTGGAAAAGTAGATCAAGCACTTTTAAGGCAATTGCTTTCCGATAGCTACCATACAATGCCTCCACCTAAGTCTTTAGACAATAACTACGTTCGCCAAAATTTTATTCAAAAACTAGCAGAATCAACCTTGGCGGTTGAACATAAATTGGCAACTTGTGTCCATTATATAGCGCAAGTATTAGCCCGAGATATAACTACTATGGCAGCAGGGCAAAATATAAATGAAATATTGGTTACTGGAGGAGGCGTCTATAATGATTACTTATTAGCTTTACTTCAAGAAGGATTAAAAGACATAAAAGTCATCAAACCAAAGGATGAAATCATCCAACACAAAGAATCTATTTTGATGGCACTATGTGGATTCTTGTATTTGAATAACAAAGCAAACAGCTTTGCATCTGCTACAGGTGCTAGAGAAGATACAGTAAATGGTGTTTTGCACACCCCATAAGAAACACAATGGTTCGGTAATTAAACGTTAAATCACTGATTACCAATAATTTCAAATTAACTCATGTTTTCTTAAAGTGTAAGTAATCAGATGATTAGTATTTTGTGATTTAAGGTTTTCAAAAAATTACCGAACCATTCAATAACACAATGGTTCGGTAATTAAACGTTAAATCGCTGATTGCCAATTACGTTCAATATAACTCATGTTTTCTTAAAGTGTAAATAACCAGATGATTAGTATTTTGTGATTTAAGGTTTTCAAAAAATTACCGAACCATTCAATAACACAGTGAATAAAAAAATATTTGTTACCGGAGGTACAGGATTAGTGGGCTCACATTTGTTGCGACTTTTAGTGCAAAAGGGGCATTCTAATATTTTTGCCTTAAAGCGTAGCACTAGCGACATGGCTTTGGTGGAAGACCTAGGAGGTAAAGTGAATTGGGTAGAAGGAGACGTACTAGATGTATTGACATTAGAACAAGTCATGCAAGATACTGTCAAAATATATCATTGCGCAGCTATAGTTTCTTTTGACCCTAGAGAATACGAACAGATGGATCGTATCAATATAGAAGGCACTGCCAACATGGTGAACATAGCCTTAAATCTAGAAATAGAAAAGTTTGTACACGTAAGCTCTATTGCGGCTATTGGGAGAAGTGAAACCCTTAAGAAAGCAGATGAAAATACAGAGTGGCAAGACAGTGATTGGAACACCCGTTACGCCATCAGCAAATACCAAGCAGAAATGGAAGTGTGGCGCGGCGCTACCGAAGGCCTGCCAGTAGCTATCGTAAATCCAAGTGTTATCTTCGGTAAAGGTTTTTGGGATAAAGGCACAGGTCGTTTTTTCAAAATTGTTGATCAAGGATTAAAGTTCTACCCAACAGGCTCTACAGGCTTTGTGACTGTAAGGGACGTAGTCGCTTACATGTATGCCCTCATGCAAAGTGATATCATCAACGAACGTTTCTTACTCAATGGCCAAAACCTAAAATACAGAAAAGTATTCAACGTCATAGCAGACACCATAGATAGACCTCAACCTTCCATAAAAGTAAATTCAGTCTTAAAAGCTCTTGCTTGGAGATTCGAAAAAGTAAAGAGTGTACTTACTGGTTCCTCTCCTAAAGTAACTAAAGAGACGGCTCACAATTCAAGCACTGACATCCAATATAGTAACCAGAAATCCTTAGACGCCTTTGGTTTAGAGTATCACTCTGTGATGGATTGCCTGGTTGAGATGGGGAAAGCGTATTTAAAAAGATCTTAGGATTTAGGTACTAGGTATTAGCTTGCTTTTTGCAGTATTCAGGCTTATATAAGTGCTAATACCTAAGGCCTAGCCCTTAACACCTTTTTCTAGTTTTTTACCGCGTGAGAGATAGGGAGGGCTTGGTCACGAGTATGGACACATGGCAATGTGTCCTTACTGGGGACGGAAACGAAGTGGACCCCGGGATAGCTCGGTCTCTTGCAGCACAGGATTAGTGTGAGAGCCTTTTGAGACACGCCCAGAAGAGAATTATGAATGTTGGATTATAAATGAACTTTCCACTTTCCACTTCTCACCAATCATAATTCTAATACCTTTTTTCTAGTTTTTCACTCTTCCAAAACCCAATGTCTTCAACATCCAATTTGGCAATGCCTTCGACCGGTCTCGTTTCTTAAGATCAAGATACCAACCAATCTTTTTGAGAATAGGAATTTTGTGGGCTTCTACAAATTCGATAAGCGTTCCATCAGGATCTTCTATATAAGTAAAGTGTCCAGCCGCTTCTCCCATGTCAAAACTATCCTTACTCTTCTCATCAGAGCGACTATCCACTGTGAAAGGATATCCATGTTGATTGCAAACCGCTTCCAAAGCGGGCATATCACTAATGTCAAAACAAAGATGAATGTAGCCCAAATCTCCCCAAAGTCGATTTTCGAAAATCTTTTTAACAGGCGTATCTAAAGCTTGAACAAGTTCTATTTCACTAGCTCCTAGCATACGGCTGAAGGCGCCTTTGCGAGCCGCCTGATGACGCAACAAGACACGTCGGCATTTTCTTTCTGCTCCTGGAATACCTTTGTAATCTTCAAAAGTATCTTGCTTGTCATAAACAGTCACATCGTAACCTAGTACATCTCTGTATAGTCCGATTGATTTGTCAATATCGCTAACGCCCATAGTACATCCAAATATGCCACCGGTGGTAAAACTAGTCTTGGCAAACCAGTCTTGAGCAGGGACCACCTCGAATACATTATCATAAGGATCTTTAAAATAGAAGTGGGGTAGGCCCTCCGGTGTCGTAGTTACCTCTTGCAAAAGATTTACTCCTTTCCCTTTTAGAAAGTCGTAAGTCGCGTGTACATCCTTACTCTTTATCTTAGCAATAAAAATTCCTAAATCACCGAGTAGGGGAGCCACCTCTGGACCGACTGGTGTACGACTAGTGTATTGCCAGATCTCCATACCGCCTCCGCTCTGCAGATTCAATGCTAAGATGGCATGTCTACTCCTAGGTTCACCACCCGTATACGGAAGCATCAATCCTGCTTCTGCCGCTTCATCAAACATCGGTATATCCATACCCAAATGTTGCCGATACCAAGCAAATGCATCTTGGACTTTACTTACTCCTATTCCTACTTGTTGGATACCACTTATGATTGGTTTATTCATGTGACAAAGATAAAAGGTATTAGGAATTGGGTACTAGGCCTTAGCAAAAAAATGGAGAAGAACTTAATCAAGTTCGTGATTTTTCAGTCAAAAACTAATATTTGCGATTTTCTTATATGATACATTTTAGACAATTTTAATAGCATTTGTTGTCAAATTTGTATAACTTAAACTTATAATCAATACAAAACCTTAGTTAATTTGTATATAATTGATAATCAAACTAATGAATTAATTGATGTTGAAATAGTAGGGGCAACTTATAAGACTTTGCCTTTAAAAAAGAATGGTTGGAAGTTTAATTGGAGAAAAGCATATAAAGATGAGAATTCATCAATTTTTATTCTTAGAATTAAGTTAAACCCTGCATCTATCCAAGGGGCATTGCAATTAGTAGTACAAGAGGGTATGTTGATAATGAATCTCGTTGAAATTGCTCCTCAAAATATAGGAAGTACTTTGAAAAGGTATGATTTTGTTGCAGGATGTCTTATAGCTTTTTCTTGCAGGGAATCATTCAAACTCGAAAACAACTATAAGGGATTTTTAACTTTTGAATCAAAAACAAGGCTAATAGAACTCTACAAAAATAAATACTTTGCGCAGCAGGCAATGGGGCAAAAGATGTTTATAGAGCCAGCTGATGGTAGAAAACTAATTGATACTTATATAAATAGGAATAAAAATATTTAATAGAAATGAAGAAGAAAAGTAATAATAAAAATTCAGCTGAATCTATGTTCACTATTCCTATGAAGGTAAATACAAATGAGTTTAAAAAATTTCAATTGTTCTTAAATGAGAAAGCTAACCAACTTAGTGAAAAACAAAAGTTAGAAATAGAGCTTTTTGCACTACAAGTAAAAATCGAGGACTATTTAAATTCGAATGGAAATACGGATAAAATAATAACTGTTGGAGATTTCATTAGACTCTATCTCGAAAAATTAAATATCAAACAAAATAAATTAGCCGAGTATATTGGTCAAGAACCTTCAAATTTTAATAAAATTCTATCTGGTAATCGACCAGTGAATTTTGAACTTTCTTTCATTCTCAGTCGCATTTTTAATCTAGATCCAAGAATTTGGATACTAATCCAAATCCAAAACAAATTTCTTCAACTTAATAAGGCAAAGCAAAGAAATCTTAAAAAGTATAAAATTGAAGATTTAATTAGAATTTAAAGAAAGGAATAACACTTTAAGAGGTAAAAGGCATTAGGCATTAGCAAAAAAATAGGCGCTTGAACAAAAATCAAGAACCTATTTTTTTATTTTATCTAACGTCTAACGTCTAACGTCTAACGTCTAACGTCTAACGTCTAACGTTTTTTTTTCCTAATACCTAACGCCTAAAACCTAACACCTTTTTTTTAATCTATTGCGCTATCTGTATAGCTTCATCTGCCTTATAAGCACCAGAATCCAACTTAGCTTTTATAGCACTAAAGGCTACTAATGTATCTTCTATATCTTTTTCAGTATGACTCGCAGTCGGAATCAATCTTAGTAAGATTAATCCTTTAGGGATAACAGGATATACTACGATAGAGCAGAAAATTTTGTGTACTTCTCTCAAGTCAAAAACAAGCTTCATTGCCTCAGCTACAGATCCGTGCATATATACAGGAGTAACACAACTATTGGTGTCACCTAAGTCAAAACCACGCTCTTTTAACCCTCCTTGTAGCATATTCACATTGTCCCAAAGTTTGTCTTTCAATTCAGGAGTACTTCTCAGCATATCAAGACGCTTCAAAGCTCCTTCTACGATAGGCATTGGTAATGACTTAGCAAATATCTGCGATCGCATATTGTACTTCATAAACTGAGTTACTTTCGGCGTACTCGCCAAAAATGCACCCATACTAGCCATAGACTTCGCAAAAGTAGAGAAGTAAATATCTATCTCATCTTGTACACCTTGTTCTACACCAGCTCCTCTACCACCTTCACCAAGTGTACCGAATCCATGTGCATCATCTACCATCAATCTAAATTCGTACTTAGACTTAAGCGCTACAATTTCTTTAAGGATTCCTTGCTCTCCTCTCATTCCGAATACACCTTCAGAGATAACAAGTATTGCTCCTCCAGTACCTTGTACTATCTTTCCAGCACGTTTAAGGCATCTTTCAAGACTTTCTACATCGTTGTGCTCAAAAGCAAAACGCTTACCCATGTTCATTCTGACGCCATCAATAATACAAGCATGACATCCTGCATCATAAACGATAACATCTCTACGGTCAGTCAAACAATCAATAGCAGACATGATACCTTGATACCCAAAATTCACTAAGACCGCTGCAGGCTTGCGCACAAATTCTGCTAGTTCATTTTCTAGCTGGTCGTGCATTGGCGAGTTTCCTGACATCATTCTTGATCCCATTGGATACGCTAATCCCCACTTTGCAGCAGCATCTGCATCCGCCTTTCTAATCTCAGGGTGATTACCCATTCCTAGATAATTGTTTACACTCCATACGATGACTTCTTTGCCATTGAATTGCATGCGACTGCTTAATTCTCCCTCCAGGTTTGGAAAGATAAAATAGCCTTCTGCTTGATCCGCATACTGGCCTAATGGTCCTGGGTTGTTATTGATTTTTTCAAATAAATCCATTCCTAATTGATTATGATTATTGAATTCTTGTGATCTTATCACTTTAAATTTTCCATTATGATTAGTCTTCCAAAGACTACCTGGCTTTCTAGCTAATATATCTTCTTGACTATTTTGCAATGCCTGCTCTGGCTCCTGATTGTAGCCATACTCTATCATCCAAGATTCATTATAAATCTTGTCTAAATATCGGCTTCCATGATCTGGACAGATTACGACTACTACGTCATCTTCTGTGAACTCATCCTTTATCTGAAGCATTGCTTGAAAAGCGGCTCCACTTGAATACCCGATGAGTATAGCTTCTTTTTCAGCCAATGCTCTTGCTGCGATGGCAGAGTCTTTATCATTTACTTGTACAAAACGGTCTATCCCATCAAAATCCACGTTCTTTGGAATGATGGTTTTTCCTAGACCTTCTATCTTGTAAGGTTTTATTTTACTTGTATCAAATTCTTTGGTCGCATGATAGTGCATAAGCACGGATCCATCCGCATCTACTCCCACGACTTGAATATCAGGATTCATTTCCTTTAGATAACGTGAAGTTCCAGAGATAGTACCCCCAGTACCAGCGCATACTACTAGGTGCGTTATCTTGCCTTCCGTATCTTTCCATATTTCAGGGCCAGTGGTACGATAGTGAGATTCAGAATTATCTAGATTAAAATTTTGATTGACGTAGTAAGAATTTGGGATTTCAGCCGCCAATCGCTTCGCCTGAGAATAATAGGAGCGAGGATCTTCCGGCTTCACTTTAGCTGGGCAAATAATGACTTCAGCACCCATAGATTTGAGCAAGTCGATTTTCGCAGCTGAAGACTTATCTGTAATCGTAAGCATGCACTTGTAGCCTTTTATTCTACAAGCCATAGCGAGAGAAAGACCCGTGTTTCCTGAAGTAGCTTCTATGATAGTGGCTCCTGGATCGATTAGTCCCTGCTCTTCGGCAGATTGTAGCATATATCTAGCTACTCTGTCCTTGGCAGATTGACCCGGATTAAAACATTCCAACTTGCAATAAACAGTAGCCTTACAGTCACCCGTAGCTCTGTTTATCTTTACTAAAGGCGTATTCCCTATAGTCTCAAGTATGTTATTATATACCATAATAGTATTTATATGTACATTATATGATTTATATGTACAAAGGGCTTATTATCACTTTAGCTAAGATAGTCCCTTTAAGACACTATCCAACACAAAATTAACTAAGTTTTTATTAAACCCTATCATTTATTGCCTAATTTCGGCTTCAGTTTATTGTAATCCTTAGCCCAAAACATAAAGGATTATATTTATATTGCCTTGACTGTGAACTTTGTTTGTTTTGTATAGCCATCATTTGTCTTCTCAAAGAGGATAAACTAGAGATGGTTTTTCTATAAATCGTATCTCAAACAAAGTTTTTACGTTATTAGTAATTATAATTAGCACTGCACTTAAGAACTATGTCTCAAAGGATATTATTAAAAGTACGCCTCATTTTAGAGTACAATGATATGGTGCTGCTCATGAAGCAGACCTCAGGCAATGGAGGAAAATATACTCTTGTAGGAGGTACTATCGAAAACCATGAATTTGCCAAGAAATCACTCATTAGAGAAAGCCTTGAAGAGGCAGGTATAAAGTTGAAGGCAGATAATCTAAAACTTGTCCACGTGCTTCACAAAAAGAAAGGGCCGAATAGTAGAGTGGTACTTTATTTTAAGAGTAAAGATTGGAAAGGTAAGCCTCGATCATTGGAAAAACATAAGTTCAAAAAAGTAGAATGGTTTTCCCTCGATGACCTTCCCAAAAATATGTCCCCAACTGTAAAGCATGTATTCGAAAGATATAAGGATGGTGACACTTACAGTGAGTTTCTCAAGGAGTAATTTCTTGATTTTATTTCTATAGATTTTAATGTTTTTGGATCATCCCGACGAAAAAGTCGGGACCGCGCTTTCCGTTTGTATGCAGCACGCTGTATGCGCACAGCACATAGTCGTCTCTTGTCTTCGCTCATCCGCTCAGCCATCGATACTCCTTGTGCTGTATGCGCACTCAGCGCACTTCATATCACTTCTATCGCTTGCTCATTTTTGAAAATAGAATAATCGTCGAGGTTTGACATCCCCGATTGACGGCCAGGCAGACGATATACTTTATCACTATAGTTTCAATCATTAAATAATCGCTTTAATTGCTTACTCATTTCTAAAATTGATACTTAGTACTTTTGAAGGTTTATTCCATACTTAAAAATATTTTAGGCTAAAAAAGTTCAGCATTTTGTTTACATTTAACGAAACATGGTGTATATTTGAAAGTATCCATAAGAGTAAACAATGATGAAGCCAAATTTTGAAGTAGAACTACTACCAGAAGCCTTTGCTTTCATTAAAAAACAAGATTTCAAAACACGGAAAAAGATATTTCAAAATATAAACAGAGCCAAACAATCCCTTGATCCAACATTGTTTAAGAAATTATCAAGTGAGATATGGGAGTTTCGTACCAGATATAATGGAGTTCAATACAGGTTGTTGGCATTTTGGGATAAAACGAGCGAGATAGAAACTATAGTATTTGCTACTCACGGATTTAAAAAGAAAACTGATATACTCAATAGAAAGTGGTTTGGACAATTTGAGCGAATTTATTTTGTTCAATATCAAGGCAAAAAAGTGAAGCAATGCCTTAGCATTGGTGAAGTTTTTTAAACGAAGATAGTGAGCAAAAGAAAAAGCAGAAAAGTCCGAAACCAATTTCTTTTGAGTATGTGGTAGCTAAAAGAGAAATACAAAAAGCGGATA
>CAYWOZ010000108.1:9767-11448 GCA_964458675.1 uncultured Saprospiraceae bacterium | reverse complement strand
TTCAAAAAATAATTAATCAACCCGTTCGTACTACTATCGTGGGAGGATACTAAATCCGCACTCAATTCCGGAAGGATTTTTTTCGCCAAAGCCTTCCCCAATTCCACACCCCATTGATCAAAAGAAAAGACATTCCAAATAGCACCCTGCACAAAAATTTTCTGCTCATACATAGAGATAAGATTACCCAAGACATAAGGAGTGAGCTTAGTAAACATGATAGAATTACTAGGATTGTTACCTTCAAAAACTTTAAAAGGAGCCAAGCGGTCCAGCTCAGTTTGCGGCATACCCGCTAGCTCGGCCTGCACCTCTTCAAGAGATTTGCCCATCATAAGCGCTTCCGTCTGCGCGAAAAAATTAGCCAACAATTTCGCATGATGATCCCCAATAGGATTATGAGAATGCACTGGCGCTAAGAAATCACAAGGAATCAATCGAGTCCCTTGATGAATCAATTGATAAAAAGAATGTTGCCCATTAGTCCCTGCTGCCCCCCACAGAATTTGCCCCGTTTCATAGCCAACACGTGCGCCATTTCTGTCTACTGACTTTCCATTACTTTCCATGAAACCCTGCTGCAGAAAACTAGCCAGCTTGTCCATGTATTGATCATAAGGAAGAATCGCCTCCGAGTGTGCTTTAAAAAAATTGGTATACCATATACTTATCAGTGCCAAGAGCACTGGAATATTTTTATCAAAAGGAGTATCCCTAAAGTGTCTATCCATGTCATGCATCCCGCGCAACATCTCTTCAAAATGAGCATAGCCCGCAGTACAAGCAAGCGACAAACCGATAGCACTAGAAAGTGAAAATCGTCCACCTACCCAATTCCAAAAAGTAAACATATTTTGAGGGTCGATACCAAATTCTGCCACAGAGTTAGCATTCGTACTAACCGCTACAAAATGCTTCGCAATATGCGCTTCATCTTCGGCAGCATCCATAAACCACTGTCGTGCTGTCCGCGCATTAGTCATTGTTTCCTGTGTCGTAAAAGTCTTCGACGCTATGACAAACAAAGTGCGCTCTGGCTTTACCTTCTTTAGCACCTCCGCAATATCACTTCCATCTACATTCGACACGTAGTGCGCTCGCATACCTGGCTGATGATACGCCGTCAATGCCTCCGATGCAAATGCGACTCCAAGGTCAGAACCTCCAATCCCTATATTCACGATATCCGTAATCGAGTCTCCTTCATATCCTCGCCATTGACCATTATGCAGCTGCCCACAAAATTCTTTAATTTGCGCTAGAACCGCTCGAACTGTAGGCACTACATTTTCACCATCCACCAAAATCTCTTCCCGACTAAAGTCGCGCAAAGCCACATGCAGCACGGATCGCTGTTCCGTTTCGTTGATCACCTGACCGGCAAACATCTCTTCTATATTCTCTTTTAGCCCACATTCCTCCGCCAAGCCAATCAAAAGCTGAATCGTAGTTTCATCCAGTCTGTTTTTAGAAAAATCCACCAAGAGGTCCTTCCACTCGATATGCATCTTGTCAAAGCGCTCGGCATCTGCGGCGAACATATCTCGCATATGTCTTCCTTTGATTTCTTCAAAGTGCGTTTCCAGTTTTTGCCAAGAATCTGTAGTCGTTGGGTTGATATTTCGCATGTTTCGATTTTATTTTCGCAAAAATGCAGCTTTTTTATGGAATATGGAAAAGC
>CAYWOZ010000108.1:0-9667 GCA_964458675.1 uncultured Saprospiraceae bacterium | reverse complement strand
TTGCTTCGAATCATTTATTGGACGAAGGATACACTATTTTACATCGCAATTGGCGCTACAAGAAAGCGGAAATTGACCTAATCGCCATGCAAGGAGAAACCCTAGTATTTGTGGAAGTTAAAACTAGAAGCTACATTTATTTAGGCGAACCCGAAGATGCTGTCCACTATCGTAAACAAGATTTATTAGTATCCGCTGCTGCCGCATATATGCACCTACACGAGCATGAATGGGCCTATCGCTTCGATGTTATATCAATCCTAAAGGAAACCAATCAGCGATTCCATATCAAGCACCTCATCGATGCGTTTGAACCGAGAGTGATGGAGGGATAATCTAATTTTTGGGATTGTGTTTATGCCTGCCAGACAAATGGTTATGATGGATGGGGCCATCACGATCCAGATTCTGTATAGACGCGATAAATCGGCGTCTATACAGAATCGTGACGTGACCGCGTCGTGCGTTTGTATCCCTTTTTTCCTTGCGCGCGTGTCCAGACGCAATATCTTGCGTCTCTACGCCACCGCCACAAAAAAGGGATATCACTTCCACCGCTTGTCCTGACGCACTCCGTGCTCTATGCTATGGCTTGCGCCTCCGCACTGTTTATATTCCTACGGCATATGGCGAGTACACGAAGCATCCAGTCCCTACACCACATACGTATGCGGTGAATTCATATTTCATCATTCTTTTTATCCCGTTTTCTCGAAAAAAATTACCACTTTCTTACCCAAAAAACACAAAATGACGTTTTTGGCATCATAATTGCTTTTTTCTTAGTAACCAGATAAAAATGATAGTCCCCACTATCGACAATCTATAATCCATATGAAAAAAGTGTGGTACAGCTGACCTGTATACTATACAAAGTGCAGCTAGTATAACACTTACTGATAGGATTAATAAAGTATACTCTACGTCCAAATCACACTATGAAGGACAGAGAAACTATTTGGTAGAAACCAATCATTTATTAACGTATGCACCAGTATTTCTACATAGGAATCTATGCATATAGATGAAGATTTTAAAGCGCAATTGCGCTTAAGAGATAATAATGGTTAACAAAAAGAATATTTAGTAATCTTTAGTATTTATGTAAAGTGAGGAACTCCTGCGACAAGGGTTCCTCCTCTTTTTTTACCCTTTACCCTATTCATTTTAAGATTTAAAAGCTATAATACCCACCAATTCATTCCTTTTATCGAGTATTTCACCCTTTTCGCCGCAATTATTAGCTAAGAAGGCATAATTCTATCTATATTGGATATATAGAAAAGAAGCAAAATCGTTTTGATTCTATATTTTTTTTCAATCTAAAATTATTAGTTATGCCTGATACATTAATGATAATCCCTTTAGTACTCATAGTGCTATTATTGTTTAACGGTCTATTTACTGTGCGCCAAACAACAGTAGCTATAGTTCAACGCTTGGGTAAATTTCAAAGTGCAGCGCAGTCTGGCTTACATTTTAAGATTCCAGTATTGGATCAAATAGCAGGTCGAGTATCTCTAAAAATTCAGCAATTGGATGTACCGGTAGAAACGAAGACCAAGGATGATGTTTTCGTCCGTCTCAAGGTTTCTGTGCAGTTTAGAGTGCTCCCAGATAATATCTATGATGCATTTTACAAGCTAGAAAATCCAACAGAACAAATCACAGCCTATATCTTTGATGTGGTACGTGCCGAAGTTCCTAAAATGAAATTGGATGACGTATTCGTTCGTAAAGATGATATCGCTTCTGCTATCAGTAATGAACTTCAAGAAGCCATGAATGACTATGGATATAAGATAGTACGTGCTCTTGTTACCGATATTGATCCAGATTTAGAAGTGAAAAATGCCATGAACAGAATTAATGCTGCAGAGAGAGATAAGATGGCAGCGGAGTATGAAGGGGAAGCTGAAAAGATTAGAATCGTAGCTAAAGCTAAAGCAGAGGCAGAATCTAAGCGCCTGCAAGGTCAAGGTATCGCTGATCAAAGAAGAGAAATTGCTAAAGGATTGGAGGATTCTGTAGAAGCGCTCAATAAGGTTGGGATCAATTCTCAAGAAGCATCAGCCCTAATCGTAGTGACACAACACTATGATACGATGCAGTCTATGGGAGAAAATGCCAATAGCAACTTAATCATGCTCCCAAATTCCCCAACAGCAGGTTCAGAGATGTTAACCAATATGGTAGCCTCTTTCGCCGCTTCGTCTAAGTTAGGAGAAGAAATGAAAAACCCTAAACCTAAGCCTTCCTTGGATAGGAAGTAGATAATTAAATATGAATACCGCTAACGCTGTATAACTTTAATAAACCACCAGTTTATTTTGAAGTGTCGACTGTCAGAGCACATGTCGACACTTTTTTTCTACTACTCAATAAGCAAAAAATTTATAATTATTTCACTGGGCTAACGCTGCGAAATGGTGAGGCCGATAGGTCGAAGACCAAGGCATTATGAGCCATCAGGCGAATAAGGACGAAGGGCCGAGCGAAGAGCGAGCCATGAAGCATAGTGCCACTGTGCGTGGCCTAGAAGTAGAGCTGGGGAGCCCCCATATTAATTTAAACCAAAAAACACTAAGCACAAATATTTAAATTTACTTTCCACTAATTTTTCTATTCTCCACTAATTTTCCACTCTCCACTATGAAATAGTCACAAATCCACAATTCCAAACGTTATCCTACCTATCTTGTAAAATTAATTAAGCAATGACCTTAATCACCCTTATACAAAACTCCTTCGCAGGATTGTCCAAAGAAATTTGGATGCTATCATGGGTGACCCTTATCAATAGAATGGGTGCAATGGTATTCCCATTCCTATCCGTATACTTAGGAACACAAATAGGATTTGATATTACGCAGGTAGGTTGGATTATGAGTGCTTATGGTATAGGAGCTATGATTGGTGCCTTACTAGGTGGAAGCTTGACCAATCATTTTGGATTTTACAAAGTGATGGTAGGAAGTTTACTGCTGTCTTCCTTTGCCTTCTTAGGACTACTATATTTAGAAACTTACTATCAATGGTTGGGCTTTATTATGTTGGCTACCATGATTACGGACTCCTTTCGGCCCGCCAATTTTGTAGCGATGGACCACTATAGCACGGAGGAAAATAAGACACGCTCTATTTCTTTGATTCGCTTAATGATCAATCTCGGGGTAGGCATCGGTCCACTAGTAGGAGGGTACTTAGCAGTAAAATTCGGATACAACTGGTTATTTATAATTGATGCGGTAACCTGCATCTTAGCAGCTGCGTTTTTGTTCACGAAACTTAGCCATACAGATACTACTGCAGTAAACCTGAAAGAAGAGTCATTTATACTAGATGCAGAAATGGATTTATCAGTCCAGTCAAAAGGCAAATCGCCTTACACAGATTTGCCCTTTCTAGTCTACATGGGATTCTTGCTGTTGAGTACCATCTCATTTGCGCAATTGATATTTACCTTACCTTATTTCTTAAAAACAGAATTGGGATTCAATGAAGACATTATTGGGAAGGTATTAGGCATCAATGGTATAGTCATCTTCCTCTTTGAGATGCCGATGATTTACTATCTAGAAAATAAAGTGAAAGCCAAATGGCTGATTGCTATCGGCTCGTTGATGATTGGCCTGAGTTATTTGGTATTAGTTGGTATCGGTTCATTCTCTTTAGAAGTAATATATGCGATTCTGCTGCTTAGCATATTATTGATTACCTATGGAGAGATCATCAACTTCCCATACGTCAATGTCAAAACTTTAGCGATGGCGGATCCTAACAATAAGGGCACTTATATAGGTCTCTATACTATGATTTGGCCCATCTCTATGATTCTTGCTTCACCGATAGGGTTCAATATTGCAGGATACTTTGGATGGAATACGCTGTGGATATTCTCTTTTTCACTCAGTGGAGTAGCCGCAGTGGGTTTCTTCTTTTTTGATACTTGGTTTCCAAGTAAGATTACTAATGAGGCAAAGTATTAATAACAGTTTGTAAGAATACCTTCGGTATAGGTTAAATAGACACGCTAATTTTTAACTTTGGTGCCTTAGGTATTTTGTACAATTAAACTTAGCTTCGGTGCCTACAGTGGTAAACGAACACGTAAGCTTAGCAAATTATCAATAACTAGATTTGACGAACTTCAGCGAAATACTAGCTGCAGTCCCTTGATCAGTTAGCTGTATAAAATACATCCCTTCAGCAAGAGTCTGAAGAGAGAAAGCTATCTTATTTTCCCCAGCAACTGCTTGCTGCTCTTGTTGTGAAATACGCTTACCCGTAATATCCAATACACTTACATCAAAAGTCGTACTTCGCGCCGATTCAAAATGAACTTCTACTTGCTCATTAGCCGGGTTAGGGAAAAGACTCAAATCTTGCACCTCTAAATTGCTCGTAGCATTTGGTTCGCAGTCCACTTCCTGATTCCATAAAACTTCTTCAAGCTGGGTTCTGATTGTGAAGAACACACAGTCCCCAAAACCATCAGCGTCATCAGTGCAGAGTATGGAACCATCACATCTATACACTGTGAGCTCTGGATCATTACAGAATGTAGTATCACTTCTAATAAGAACATATTCTTCATCTGTACTTGGATCAACGAAGGCCTCTATACTTTCGACACACTCCACACATGAAAAATCTCTTTCAAGTAGATTAGCTAACCACTCTTGACTTTCCAACTCACATAATTCACAATCGTTTTCCTTCTCCCATAAGGTCTCTATCACACTTATACTATCAGCCTCCATAAGAAAATCTGAGCATTCCATTGGTAGCGTGTCATCACCATTTTCTCTACAAAAGACGTCCCCATTACAGTCGTACAAAAATTGAAATTCTAGAAAGCACTCAAAACCAAAACTTGGAACTTCAAAAATAAATTGAACCCCATCAACCTCCAATACAGATACATGATCAATACAACCACTACAATCTATACTATCCAGATACTCAGGGATCCAAGCCTGGCTAAGAATATCATCACATTCCTTTATACAATCTTCTTCTTTAGACCAAACAGGTCTCAATTCAAAATTTTCAATATCCCCAAATATAGTGCTGCATTCCGTGCTTCCTTGAGTACCTCCTTCAAGGCAAACCAAGATTCCCTCACAATCTCTAATGGAATATCCACCAATCTCACATAATGCTTCATCTCTGAATTCCACAACAAAAACAGAATCATTCCTCTCAAAACTTTGAAGACTCAATACGCATCCATCACAATTGAGCGCTTCGACTTTATCTGTGAGCCATTCCTTTCCATCTATATCACAAGGAACCATACATTGTTCTAAGGCAGACCAAAGCACACTAGTCTCAGGCATAAAATCTGGGCCAAAAACATTTGAGCAAGGAGGAATCCCTATCCCAGTCTCAGTACATATAGTCGTCCCTTCACAATTAAAGATTACAAATACACCTTCAGGAGATATATTAGAACTGTTCTCATAGAGGACATACTCATCGCCATCATCTATAAAACTAGAAATGACCACATCCAGATTACTACAGTCCTCTTGGGAGGATATAAGGTCTGCAAGCCATTGTTGCCCATCCAATACGCAAGATGTTTGACAGTCTTCGATACTCCATAAAGTATCCCCTTGAATAGGAAGATTGGTGCCAAAATATTGGCTACATTGTGTCAAACCTGCAATACTACCTTCTGTGCAAAACAAGGTGCCATCACAAGAAAAAATGTCCGTCTGGAAGTCTGGGCATGGCCCTATGTGTCCATAAAAAGCGACATAGGTCGTATCATTAAAAACAAAAGATTCAATACTGGTTGTACATTCAAAAGTCCCAGATACACATTCTAAAAAGGTACTCAGAGTATCCTGTAACCAATCCTGCTGACCCAAATCACACTCTTCTACACAATTCGCATAATTAAATACTCCCGCCTCTTCTGCATTACAACTATTAAAATATTCTGTTCCATCTGGACCACAAACAGGCATATACATCGCATCACATTCGGATAAGGATACCTCCGTACAAGGCAATTCCATGATGAAATACTCTACCGCATCTGGGCCTACGAAATACCACTCTCCATTGAAATGATTAAACATCACCACGTCTCCAAAATCAGAATTTTGGCAACCCTGACAGTCGGCCACATTTGTAAAGACAACATCTTTTCCAGAGGTCCATCCGAGCTGACCCTCTTGAGCCACATCATTATATCCTATCATGGCTAGGTCATTCACCTGCTGACGCAAAAATTCATTTTCCTCAGGACTATCGATAGATACCAGATAGCCACCATGACTGGCCGCTTGCGCTTGTGCATTGACAAAATCTTTTTTCACTTTAGAGACAAAATATTTGTTGCCTTCAAATTGACCTACAAATCCCATCTCCCAGCGAAATAGATTGCAGTCACCAATTCCTCCTCCAGTACTCGCCACTGCTACATTAAATGCACATAGCTTAACTTGGCCACAGCTATTGGTAATTGTATATTGCATCTGATGCACTCCAAATGGGAAAAATGCTCCATTTGCAGGTCCCTGTGTTTGCTCTATTGTGACACCGCCTGGGCAGTCGGTGGTAGCCGTTGGCACTGGCCAAGTTACTCTCGCACCTCCCTCAGGAGTTGTAGCAGTAGCTCGAGTTTCGAAATCCATTATACAGCTCACTTCCAAAAATACATCTGGATCATCCTGAAGTCTACGCAAAAATATAGGCGCAGAACTTAGCTGAATATTATTCGCTGTTTCATTGATGCGATTTTCTGTTTGAGCATAGTCCCATTCTTTTCGCACTAGGCTAGATAAGTTTAGTGGAGCAGGGAAGGAGTAATTCGCAAAAGACGTTTCAGACAAATCATTTTGCGTCTTTGCCCACAAAGCATAGGTAAAAGTGCCATCATCGAATCGGTACGCCCCACCACCGATATTGGCAGGCAAGCTCATCGCCGCTGTTTGTGCTGCATCAAAGCGGGACCCAAACAAAGCATCAGACATAGTCTTCATGCCAATCCCTGCTTCTTTGACTTCCTCTTGTCCTGGACCGATACCAAATAAGTTTTTATACATCCCCATCAGGTCAAACTCATTAGAGGCAACATCTTCATCGATGCGATCACCCAAAACAAACAAATGTATCTGCGTAAAGTCAAGATCCATTGCTTTCATATTGACTTTCATGACATAATTTCGCTGTACTTCTTCAGAACCCCAAGCTTGATTGATGGGTTTGTTAGGCACATTGACCTCTGTTGCGATCCACTCCTTCCGAGGATAAGTTACTCCATCGTAGCCATAATAATCCAATACCTTTTGTCTATCAACCTGTCTCGTCTCCAGTGCATCTGCTGCTGCATCAGAATGTCTAGTAAATACAAAATCATTGATAACAGGATCCCAGAAGCGAGTCGTTCCATCAATATGCGGATAGACATGGAAACCCACCACATCGAAGTACGCTCCTGCACCTAAAGGATATTCCGCAGTTACTTTTCCATCATCTGGATTATCTGTATTTCGCAATAGTGCGTCTAGAAAACTATCGAATCCCAATCCAGCAATACATACATAATCATCTGGCGCGATGCTTTTGATTACTTCATATGAGATACGCAGTGTTCGGATATAGTGGAAGATCGGTGCTCGCAATTTGTAGTCGCAAGGATCAGGATTATTTTCCCACCAGTTGCCAGGTTGTCCGCGTGGTAAAAATCCCTTAGCCCCTGTAAAGTCAAATCCAGGCTCATTCCAAATTTCCCAAAACTTAACTTTTTCGTGCAAGCGACTTACGACTTCGTAGACATATAGTGCATAGTAATTTTCATCATTTACTGGGGTCCCATTTTCACCATTATCCCAAATAGGTTCGTACAAATTCGCAAACATATCCGTTTGAAATCCATCCCCCGGACAGTAGTCTACCGGGTCTTTATGTTCATCCGAGGCAAAACCCAAAAACAAGGTATTGTCTGTAGTTCCGATTGCATTATTATAGTTGTAATTATTTATCCAGATATCATATGTAAAGGTTCGACCGAGTCCTTCAGGAAGAGAACCTCGAAGAGCCTTGATTCCGACCCCTTGTGTCTGTGTAGTTTCATTTCCAGCAGACAAATCACCCAGTGTATTGTCATTCCAGGAGGGCCCATAATAGCCTAAATTCATTCCAGGGTGATATACCCCTTCGTATGGAATGATGAAGTCATTTGCTGTATAGTTAACCTGGGCAGACAAGAAAGTACCCCAGCACAAACCAATAAATACCAAAATAGGTATCAGGAAATTTTTCATAGATTATAATTCTGTTGAGCCTTATAATAGACAGATAGCGGAATGCCCATATCCGTTGCACTAAAATACATCTATTTTACCTTATTTGGATTGAATTTTTTGTATTAAAGTCACTTATTTGGCTTTTTAAAAGACTAAGACTGAATTTGCCCAATTTGTTAGATTCTTTTGGGACCATATTGCCTCTTCAGGGTCAAAATTGCTTCGCACCAATCGGTCACCTAATACCTCTTTTTTCTACTTGCTCACAACTCTTGCTCTTGCTGAAGTCCCTCTTGCTGATTTTAGGCAGAACACTATAGCTTAGCAAATAAAAAAGCGCTGTATCCATTTCTGAATACAGCGCAACAAACCTTTAATTAAAATCAACTAAGTTCGTGGGATAGTCCATGTTACGATTGACTAGTAGCTATATGATCGTCTACCTCTATTATAGTTTGAAGGACAGTAAGAACCCCCTCTATTATAACCATAACTATTATTGTAGCGAGATGTATTTCTATAACCATAACCATAGCTAGTACTTCTACCATACCCATTGTTATTATTATATGACTTCAAATTTCTGTACTTTTTGTACTGATAGTTATCCAAGATTCTTCTCAAGTCTCTATCCTTCTGTTCATACAAGCGATTTAATTTTCTTGTCTTAGCTCTTGGAGAAAGTCCTCTATCATTCTGTACATAGTAGATTTCATCTGCGAAGTATGTATTAAGCTTAGACCAGTCTCTTACTTGGGATGGGCTTAAGTCAAGCACACGAATGTATCGTTTTACAGAGTTTCCGTGATTACTTGCGTATACTCCTGATTGCGCATTTGCTGTAAAGCCGAGCGCTGCGAAGATCATAACGATCAAAATTTTTCCTGTTTTCATAATCTGAAAATTTAGTGCCGTTGTGAAAAAGATATCTGATTAAAAAAAATTCTCAATCTCCTTTACTTTGGCCGTTAATAATTATTGGTGATAAGCCAATTTACAGTTAAGACGAAGGCATTCCAGATTAAGTTATGGCTTTAAGAAATGATTAAATGTTATTCCCCTTACTTGTTAAGAGCGTCATAATTATAGACCTATATTAAGATTTTATTATTTGAAAACCCTTGAATCATAAGAGGGGAGAGTACTAGGGCACGTCTATTAACCTCTGAAAGAATGTAAATTTCATTTAGCATGTGACTGACCGTTGCGCAGCAATCTATGTCCAGTGGACATGGATAGGGAAACCCGCCTGGATGACTTGTCGGACAGGGAACCGAAGCAAACTTGCTGAGGCAAGAATCAATAATAACATGAAGAACGACCTAAGCGACTGATAAGCAATTTATACGACTTCTTGACGGCGTGCGAAGTAGTTCGCGATGATAAATGGAATAAAAAATTTA
>CAYWOZ010000107.1:0-11523 GCA_964458675.1 uncultured Saprospiraceae bacterium | reverse complement strand
CCGATAAGGAGTTTTTCATTTTTAATTATTAGTTTTGAGTCCATTCCGAAAAGCGGCTCAATTTTTAAAATTCAAGTAGCCTCATAAATATTATTAGAGGCATCAAGGTTATTATATGTTTGGATCAAAAAAGAATGAAAATACGGTGAAGAAATCAAATAGTAATGGTGCAGGACCATCTCATGCATTGAATAGTTTGGTGCAAGGTACATCCGTCAAGGGTACAGTGACCTCAGAAAATGACATGCGAGTAGATGGTACTTTGGAGGGTGATTTGAAATGTGCCGCTAAATTAATCATTGGACCAAGTGGGAAAATATCAGGAGATGTGGAGTGTGAGAATGCGCTGATAGAAGGTAGCTTTGATGGCAATCTTGTGGTAAGAGGAACCCTACATGTAAGAGAAAATGCAAAAATAGAAGGAGACGTAAAGACTAATAAATTGATCGTCGATCAAGACGCAGTATTTAATGTTACTTGTAATATGGGTGGACAAAGTTCATCGCACAAAACAAAAGAAAAATTTGTCAAAAAAGCCGTTAGTTGATTCTGATCAACCAAAAAGAAAGATAAACCCAGCCTTAAAGTATTCGGGTATGGCTGGCCAAATTGCAGTATTTGCTGCTCTTGGGTACTTTGGTGGTAGATGGATTGATTCTTATCTTGGTTTTGAAAAACCAGCTTTTGCTATCGGATTGCTTTTACTTTTTGTTACTGCATTTATGGTCAAATTAGTTAAAGATGTGAGCCAAGACCAATGAGCCCCCAAGATTTTTTTTCTAAGCTAACTATCGTCACGCTTGCTTCTGCGGGTTTAATCTTCTGTCTCAATTTTCAACCTTGCATTTATAGCGCACAAGTTCTCTCTTGGTCCAGCCTTTTGGCTTTTGTAATACTTTCTCTGCTTATATACATAGTAGGTTCTATCGTGGCAAAGCAACAAAATTTAAATAACTATACGGGGGTGATTTTATTCGTTATGTTTATCAAAATGTGTTTGTGTATTGTCCTTGTCGGTGCATATGCCAAAACAAATCAATCAACACAAAATTACTTTCTGATACCTTTCTTCTCCATTTACATCATATATACTATTTTTGAGGTACACTTAATGACAAGATTGGGAAAGAATGGATAAAAATAGAAGAATGAAGGTTAATGTAAACGGGCAGAATGATATAGAAGTGGATTTAACACAAGCCTTAGATTTGCGTCCAAAAGTAGATGGTGCTTACAGTCTAATCCATGATGCGAAAAACTATGAGGTAGTTCTGGAGTATGTTGATCTAGAGAAGAAAGAAGTTGTGTTACAATTAAACGGAGTAACCTATACTTGCAAAATATCAACAGAATTAGACCTTCTGATTAAAGACATGGGACTTTTATCTGCTAAAAGTGCCAAATTGAAAGAAATCAAAGCGCCAATGCCGGGCAAAGTAATAGAGGTACTTGTGAAAGAATCTGATGAGATAAGGAAAGGAGAAAGCCTTATCATACTCGAAGCCATGAAAATGGAAAATGTCATTAAAGCACCTCATGATTTGGTAGTGAAAAGTGTAAAAGTGAAATTGGGACAAGCCGTAGAGAAAGGAGCGGTGCTTCTAAAGTTGTAGTCTCGAGTGAAGACAATCACCAAGTATAATTTACCAAACTAATTTCCATTGAGTATAAATTAGTATTATTTGTACCTTTGCCTTTCACTATGATAGATTGCATGCTTAAAACAATCTGCACTTAATAAGCCCTATAATGGAAGTCAAAATATTTTCAGGACAAAATTCGGAATATCTAGCAAGTAAAATTGCGGATTATTATGGACGCTCTTTAGGAGATAAGACGCTCTTTAGGTTTAGCGATGGAGAAATGCAACCTGTGATTAATGAATCTGTGCGGGGTGCATATGTGTTTTTCATACAATCTACTTTTGCACCTTCTGAAAATTTGATGGAATTGTTGCTGATGATAGACGCGGTAAAGCGAGCTTCAGCGGGGTATGTGACGGCAGTGATACCTTTCTATGGATATGCAAGACAAGACAGAAAGGACAAGCCTAGAGTACCCATCTCAGCAAAATTAATCGCTAATCTTATTGAAGCCGCTGGAGCAGATAGAATTATGACCATGGACTTCCATGCAGATCAAATTCAAGGATTTTTTGACATCCCAGTGGATCACTTAAAGAGTGATGCCATCTTCATCAGACACCTAGAGCAAGAGAACTTAAAGAATGTGATTTTTGCTTCTCCAGATGTAGGTGGGGTAAAGCGAGCTAGAAACTATGCTAAGTATTTCCGAACGGAGCTCGTTATTTGTGATAAGCATCGTGAAAAGGCAAATCATGTAGCTGAAATGACCTTGATAGGAGATGTAAAGGGCGCCAACGTAATTTTAGTAGATGATTTGGTAGATACTGCTGGTACGCTCTGTAAAGCAGCAGAAATCATAATTAAAGAAGGGGCTAAGAGTGTTCGAGCCATCTGCACCCATCCAGTTCTTTCAGGGAAGGCCTACGAAAATCTTGAATCTTCTCATTTAGAGGAGCTTCTAGTCTGTGATACTATACCTTTAAAGCAAAAAAGCACCAAAATTAAGGTCCTTTCAACGGCACAGCTATTCGCAAAAGCCATTCGTAATACGCATGAGCACAGATCTATATCTGCTTTGTTTGTAAACGACTAATAATCAATTGATTAACTATTCTTGCTTTTTAGGCCATTGCTATGTAATTAAAATGGGCAAGCGCAGTGCATAAAAAGTAAAAAAAACCTATCTTTGCGTTCCTTTTAATAGAAATGGACAATTCTAAATTAGTTTTATCATGGAAACACATAGCATCAACGGAGAATTAAGACCTGCGACTGGCAAAAAGTCATCAGCAGCGCTTAGAAGAGAAAGTATCGTTCCTGCTGTTATATACGGAGGTGAGCAGAATATTCACTTTCAAGCACATAGAAGAGAATTCAAAGATTTAGTATATAGTGCTGATTTTAAAGTGGTAGAAGTCAATGTTGGCGCAAATACTACAAAATGTATTCTCAAGGATTTGCAGATGCATCCCGTAACGGATGAGTTGGTACATCTTGACTTTCAAGAAATGGTACCTAACAAGAAGATGATTCTTGAATTGCCTATTCGTTTCAAAGGAGAGTCTCCAGGAGTAAAAATTGGAGGTAAGATTCAGCAATTGATTCGTAGAATTAAAGTAAAAGTAGACCCAGAAAATTTAGTGGATGTATTATATGTAGATATCAGTTCTTTAGAATTGGGTGATTCTGCAAGAGTTAAGGAGTTGGAAATCAATGATGGTATCGAGATAATGTTACCTGGAGCTACACCAGTAGCTATCGTTGAAACTCCAAGAGCACTTAAGAGTGCTGAAGATCTTGCTGCTGGAACTGAAGCTGAAGAAGGAGCAGAAGGCGCACCAGCTGCAGAAGGAGCGGATGCACCACCTGCTAAGTAGGAATTTTAATGGAGTCCATTTTCGTAATAGACTCATTGGTAAATAAATAATAGTAGGGCAGTTCCATTATATGGTGCTGCCCTTTTTTCAATCCACAGCATATGCTACAAGTTTCAGCGATACAATATGATATTAAGTGGGAAGATGCAGCAGCTAATCGTGCTTATCTAGAACCAATTATCAGAAAGCACGCTGACTCGGATATTATTATCTTGCCAGAGATGTTCAATGTTGGGTTTAGTATTAATGTTGAAGAAGTAGCAGAGGAAAAGGAAGGCGATACGGTTACTTGGATGAAGCAGCTGGCTAAGGACTTGGATTGTGTGATTTGTGGATCTGTCCCTATTCATGAAAAAGGAAGATATACTAATCGCTTTTTTTGGATAGAAGCTGAGAGAACAGAATACTACGATAAGAAGCACTTGTTTGGGTATGGAAGAGAGGCGGAAGTGTATACTGACGGAGAATCCCATACTATTATAAAATATAAGGGCTGGAAAATCATGCCCTTGATTTGTTATGATTTACGTTTCCCCGTTTGGAGTAGAAATACGCAAGGCTACGATCTTCTTTTGTATGTAGCCAATTGGCCAGATACGAGATCATCAGCCTGGAGGCAATTAATACGTGCCCGAGCCATAGAAAATTTGAGCTACGTCTGCGCAGTCAACCGAATCGGAGTAGATGGGGTAGGTTTGAATTATATAGGAGATTCTGCTTTCATCGATTATATGGGAGAGGATCTAGCGGTCTTGAAGGATGAGGAAACTGTATTAACTTATACGCTGGAAAAAGAGCCTATGGATACTTTTAGAAAGCAATTTAAATTTTTAAGTGATCGAGATAAATTTACTTTAAGTTAGCCCAATAGTTCTGTGATTTAAGGTTTTCAAAAATTACTGAACCATTATTAACATAAAGTTTCTATCTTAAACCAAATTTGAAACATGAGTCTACACTGAGAAGTAAGGATATTTTAAAAATAAGATATTTTGGATGAGATTTACACTTTTTAGATACTCGGTGATGACTTAGCATCAGCTAGTTGAGAAAAATGTAAAGATCGTCAAAAGATTCATTTTTAATTATGATTACTATTCAGTGTGAACTCAAATTATACTACAATGATAAATATTATATTATTTGGCCCTCCTGGCTCTGGCAAAGGAACACAAGCAGAGAAACTTGTCAAGAAATACAATTTACTACACATTTCTACTGGGGATCTTTTTAGATACAATCTAAAGAATGACACCAAACTTGGGAAAGAGGCTAAAAAATATATCGATAAAGGTGAATTGGTACCGGATAGGGTGACCATAAAAATGCTGAAAGAAAAAGTAGAAGACAATCCAAAAGTAAAAGGGTTTATCTTCGACGGATTTCCAAGAACCATTCCTCAGTCAAGAGCGCTAGATAGATTGCTCAAAAGCCGAGGTGGAGTTTCAAAGCTTTTGATGTTAGATGTACCAGATGAAGAATTGGTAAAGCGTCTTATCAAGAGAGGAAAGACTTCTGGAAGAAAAGATGATACGGATAAAAAAATTATCCAAAATAGATTAAGCGTTTATAAGGAAACTACCTTGCCTGTTTTCAACTATTACATGAAGAAAGACTGCTCAGTAAAGATTTGGGGACTGGGAGAAATCAAGCTCATCTTCGAAAGACTTTCTTTAGAGTTGGATTCATTGAAAGGTGTAAGACGCAAAAGGATTACGACCAAGACAAGGTCAACAGAAGTAACCACTAAGAAATCATCTGGGCCTAAAAAAAAGGTAACAAAGAAAACCAAAGCGGCTAAGAAAACGGTTACTAAGAAATCTAGCGTGAAGACTACGGCTAAGAAAAAAGGAGCTGCTAAATCCAAAAAGTCTAAAGCTAAGAAATCAAGTAAGAAATAAACAGAAATATTCCTCTGCATCATGGCGGACCAGAATTTTATAGATTATGTAAAGATCTTTCTCAGATCGGGTTCGGGTGGTGCTGGTTCAGTCCATTTCTATAGGGATGCCCGTACCGCCAAGGGCGGACCAGATGGCGGGGACGGAGGCGCTGGTGGACACATTACGCTACGTGGTGAAAACAATGTCTGGACTTTACTTCCATTTAAATATAGAAAACACATTTTTGCTGGAGACGGAATGCCAGGAAGGGGAAATCATAGTTTTGGTTCTGCTGGGGAAAGTATTACCCTCAATGTCCCTCTTGGTACGGTAGTCAGAAATGTAGACTCAGGAGAAGTAGTCTGTGAAATTACCAAGCAAGGAGAAGAAAAAATACTACTCAAAGGAGGAAGAGGCGGACAAGGAAATGCCCATTTTAAAAATCCAACCAACCAGACTCCGATGTACGCGCAGCCAGGTGAATTGGGCAAGGAGGGCTGGCATATCTTTGAACTAAAAGTACTGGCCGATGTGGGCCTAGTAGGATTTCCCAATGCGGGCAAATCCACATTGCTATCCGTAGTAAGTGCTGCTAAACCCAAAATAGCGAACTATACATTTACGACCTTGACACCGAATCTCGGCATCGTGGATTACCGAAAGATACATTCTTTCGTGATGGCCGATATTCCTGGTATCATCAAGGATGCGCATTTGGGAAAGGGCCTTGGCGTTCGATTCCTGAGACATATCGAGAGAAATGCTACCTTACTTTTTCTCATTCCTTGTGATGCAGAAAATATTGTAGAAGAGTACAGTGTCTTGCTCAATGAACTCAAAATGTACAATGAGGAGTTACTTGATAAACCTCGAATTTTGGGCCTTAGCAAAGCAGACTTAGTAGACGAAGAGCTTAAGGCTATGATTACTGCCGAGCTTCCAGACGAGTTTCCACATATCTATTTCTCTGCCGTCACAGGAGAAGGCATAACAGAACTCAAAGATGTCATTTGGGCCAATATAGAGAAGAAGCCAGTGGAGTAATTATATTGTATGATTGTATGCTTACGGCATCTAAAATAGGGTAGTAAAAGTATAAATGTAAGTGGAGAAGGAGATAAAGAAAACAGCACAGGCTTTCAACCCCTAAGTTTAGTCGAAGTACTAATAAAGTTATTAGTGATTCATAAGGAAATGATTTTTAGTGCTGAAAGCACTAAACAGAATAGCGATGGGTTTCAACCCATCGTATTGATTTACAAATAATTAGAGTACTGAAAGTACGACACAAACACGTTTGAAAAGGAGCATGGTTTTTACCCTATCCTATTTGTGTTGCGTCCTTTCAGCACTAAGAACACATAACTTATACTCAATGGAAATTGGTTTGGGACAAATTATGCGACTTTATTTTGGTCAATATCAAGGCGAAAAAATAAGGCAATGCCTGAGCATTGACGCATTTTTTCAACGCAGATAGTGGCCTAAAGAAATAGCAGAAATGTCCCAAACCACTTTCTTTTGAGTATAATTATGGTTGGATTCAATATTTGTGACTTGACGAGAGAGTTTCAACCCAGTGCAGAATAAGGGCACAGTCCAATTTGACTGCACAATAACTTTGGTGGAGTAGCGAGATTTTTAGCTAAAATTTCGATAACCATCGGAAGACAAATTGATTCCATTGAAGTAACCTTTATAATTAGGTCAAAGACAATTATAGAAACATTAATTATGGATAAAGCATCACTGGAGCAATCCTTCAAAGATTTATTCACCAAATGGGCAGACGAAGAACCTAGCAGCCTTTTACCCCTCGCACCATCAGGTTCGAAGCGCGTATACTACAGAGCAGAATCCAAAAACAAATCTGCCATTTGTGCCTACAATGAGGATACGGCTGAAAATAAAACCTTTATTTATTTAAGCAATCATTTCGCTGCGGCAGACTTGCCAGTTCCGAAGATATATGCGCACAGTCCCAGTTTCGAAACCTATATACAGGAAGATCTAGGTGCCACTAGTTTGTACAGTTTTTTGCTCAACCGCACCGGTGATTTTTCTCCTACCCTTATCCGACTATACGAAGAAGTGGTAAGTCGATTAGCGGAAATACAGATCACTGGCCATGAGGGCTTAGATTATGATCAGTGTTTCGGGGCCAAGGCCTTTGACAAACAATCCATCCTTTGGGATCTTAATCTTTTTAAGTATTACTTTTTGAAGTTGGCAGATATTCCATTTGATGAACCTAAGCTGGAAGAGGACTTCGATATCTTTGCGGATTATCTATTAGAAGCGCCACAGGATTATTTTATGTTTCGAGATTTCCAGACGAGAAACATTATGATTAAGAACAACAAGCCTTTCTTCATCGATTATCAAGGAGGGCGCAAGGGAGCATTGCAATATGATTTAGCGAGTCTCCTCTTTCAGGCAAAAGCAAATTTGCCGCATAATCTAAGAGCGCATTTGCTAGACCATTATCTGCAGCGAGTAAGCCAGCTCGCATCGGTGGACAAGAATAGCTTCAAGCAATACTACTATCCATTTGCCATGGTAAGAAGTATGCAGGTGCTTGGGGCTTATGGATTTCGAGGACTATACGAGCGCAAAAAACACTTTCTAGAGAGTATCCCTTTTGCGATTAATAATATCCGCTGGTTGATTCAGCAGATAGATGCCTCACTCCCCATTCCTGAATTACGAAAAGTTTGGGAAAGCATCACGGTCAATACTTCCTTCGACGCTTTCGATCGCGAAGCAGGGAAGACGGCTTTGCTAGAGATTGAGGTAAAAAGTTTTTCCTACAAAAAAGGAATTCCTGAATCGACTAACCAGCACGGCGGAGGCTTTGTATTCGACTGCAGATTTTTGCACAACCCGGGTCGCTATGAACCCTACAAGCATATCACGGGCAGAGAAGAGTCAGTGATTAACTTCCTTAAGCAGCACTCCGAGATGCCTGCATTTCTCAACAATGTTCGCCACATTGTAGACGCAGCAGTTCAGAATTATTTAGAGCGCAGTTTTGATCATCTGAGTATACATTTTGGATGCACAGGAGGTATGCATCGTTCTGTCTACGCAGCGGATCAGATTGCGCATTACCTGCATGACAAGTATGGGGTTCGGGTTCATCTACTTCATCGAGAAAGAGGTTGGGATGCCGAGGTCTTGAGTGCGTAAAATAATATAGACGATTTTATTTATTTAAGGGGCCATACCGATCCCTAGAAAAGGGACGGCACCGAGTCGTCCGCTACTACCGCCGAAAAGGCGATACCGCTACCACCTCTTGTCCTTTTCGAGCTGCACCTTTCGGTTCCGCGATGAAAAGAGAAGTATTAGTTCTGATTAATTTTTTGAAATCGAGCTGCAGTGCCATCTTGGAAAAGGATGCTGAACAAACCCGTAGAAAGTATTTTTACATCTATATGACCATCTAGACCCATATTTCCATCCAGTACTAGTTTGCCATCAATGCTATAAATCCTGTAAGCAATAGATGCCTTGTCTTGCACATATAGAACATCAGAAGTAGGGTTCGGGTATAATATAAAAAGCTCTTTTTCATTTGGATTAAATGTTGAAGAGATTACTGTTGGATCTAGATTAAGCCTACTAATCTGGCGTGGTAATGAAGAACAAACATTTGTAGTTTCATAAGCATAAAGATAATTGTTGTTTATTTCTACATTAAAGGAAACTCTAAACTCTTCTGTGAAAACACTTGCTCCTGCCTCTATATCAGTCAAATCTAATGTTAAGATTTCTGCTTTACAGGAATCAATATCGAAAGTTGAGGCAACAGGTAGGAAAAGTTCATTTTCTCTGACCGCCATATCATTGATAGGACCACTTAAGTTAGTTAAAAATTCAAATTCAGATGTGTACCGAAATAAATTGTTAGAATATGAAGAAAAATTAAGGACTAATAATGTATCCTCATACATTTGAAGATCTCTAATGTCTATGGAATCTACGATGACAAATAATTCTTTTTCAAGCGAATCGAGGGAAACCTCTATTAAGGATTGTAATCTTGAGTCGAATGGCATACTACTTTCGTTTCCTGAAATGAAGCATCTACTATTACTTACAGCTATTAAAATTGGTGAAAATCCATCCAATTCTATTAATTCAGGATTTTCGTCTAAGTCTAATAAATCGAGCGCCTTTAGATAGGATTGACCAGATTTATATGAAGTGAAATACAATTCATGTTCACGCAAATCGAAATCTACAATTCTTTCGTCTGAGGAAAAAATAACTGCACCTTCTGGCTCTTCCTCATCAGTATTATACATGATTAGCCTTGAAGTGTCGTTCTTATAAGTGTTTATGATCAAATAGTTTTGAAAAGAACCCATTTGGCTAGAACTCGGTAAATCAGGTATGAATAGTTCCGTTTGACAACATGCATATTGTGCTGTCCAGATGAAAGTAAAGAGAAATATATATTTTAGTATTTGCATTACAATCTGTTCTTATAGTAATATACTCAAAAAGCTAGAAACACCCTATGTTTTCACAGGATATTTCTAGCAAGAATTAATATTAGGAATTTGTCATATTTATATTATTCTAATTTTATGACGCGATGAATCGGCGTCTCTACACGTGGCCTCCCGCGGGATGCCACTTCCACCTCTTGTCCTTTTCGAGCTCCACCTTTCGGTTCCGCGAGAATAAAAGTTCTGTATTAGTTATGATTAATTTTTTGGAATCGAGCTGTAGTCCCATCCTCAAAAAGGATACTAAATAAACCTGTAGGAAGCGTTTGGACATCTATACTGCGATCTAGAGCCACCTTTCCATCCAACATTAGTTTTCCATCAATGCCATAAATCCTGTAAGCACTAGGTTCCTTGTCTTGCACAATTAGTACATCAGTAGTAGGATTCGGGTATAATGTAAGAAGCACTTTTTCTTCTTGATTAGATGTTGAAGAAATTATTGTTGAATCTAGATTAAGCCTACTAATCTGTTGAGGTAATTGAGAGCACAAACTGTTAGATTCATAAGCATAAAGATGGCTATTGTTTACTTCAACATTTAATGGAACTCTAAACTCTTTTGTGAAAACATCCGCACCAGACTCTACATCAGTCAAATCTAATTTAAGGATTTCTGCTTTACAGGAATCAATAAGGCTACCTGAAGCAACAGGTAAGAAAAGCTCATTTCCTCTAATCGCCATATCATTAATAGGACGTGATATATTAGTTAAAAATTTATATTCAGATGCGTACTGAAACAAGTCGATAGAAGATGAAGAAAAAATATTATTAAGAATTAATAATGTATCGGCATACATCTGAAGATCTCTAATTTCTATAGAATCTGCGATAACAAATGATTCTTTTTCAAGCGAATCGAGTGAAATCTCTAGTAAAGATTGAACTCTTCCATTAATTGGCAGACCACTAATGTTTCCTGAAATAAAAAATCTATTACTATTCATAGCTATGAACAGCGGTGAAAAACCATCTAATGGTATTAATTCAGGATACTTATCCAAATCTAAAAGGTCAATTTTTTTTAGAGTAGAAACACCAGAATTTATAGAAGTGAAATATAATATATGTTCACAGATGTCAAAATCAACAATTCTTTCTTCTGTGGAAAAAATAATTGTACCTTCTGGCTCTTCCTTATCAGTATTGTACATGATAAGCCTTGAAGTATTATTTTCATAGGTGTCTATAATCAAAAAATTTTGAAAAGAACCCATTTGGCTAGTTTTGCCACTTTGTATGTTTGGAATAAAAATTTCGGCTTGACAAAATGCATATTGTGCTATGCAAATGAAAGTAAAGAAAAATATATATTTTAGAAATTGCATTTTAAAATTTTTCTTAAAGTAATATACTCAAAAAGCTAGAAACACCCTATGTTTTCACAGGATATTTCTAGCAAGAATTAATATTAGGAATTTGTCATATTTATATTATTCTAATTTTATGACGCGATGAATCGGCGTCTCTACACGTGGCCTCCCGCGGGATGCCACTTCCACCTCTTGTCCTTTTCGAGCTCCACCTTTCGGTTCCGCGAGAATAAAAAAAGGAGAAGAGTTAGATCTTGGGATTATGAGAAGTATTTCACCACTTTATAAGAACTTGTATTGGAGTTGATAGAAACTTTCGCAATGTAAACACCAACTGGAAAATC
>CAYWOZ010000106.1:7792-11715 GCA_964458675.1 uncultured Saprospiraceae bacterium | reverse complement strand
ATTGCGAATCAACATCAGCATCACAAAAAAGAGGATTTTAAAGAAGAATACATTACTTTATTAAAGAAGTATGATTTGGATTATAAAGAAGAATATCTATGGTGAGTTCGTGGATTCTACAGATGGCTTAAAATTAAATATTACTTTGTCTGCCACTCAGCTCATGTGCTTCCGTCCCGCTGGGACTCCATTTATATTACCCGTTAAATAGGGCTTACGCCCTATCCTATGTGCTGACACCCCCACCGAAAAGGCGGACAGGCTTCCAGGGCTCGTCTTAAACCACCCCCCACAAAAAAAGCGCCTCCAACCCAACCAAGGATTAAAGACGCTTTATATTTTATCTTAAGAAAGCTTCTCCTAGTTGATACTAATCAACTCTACTTCAAAAACCAAAGTCGCAAAAGGACCAATAAGGTTACCCGCTCCTCTTTCACCGTAGGCCAAATCAGATGGACAGTACAACTTCCACTTAGAACCCGTAGGCATCAACTGAAGCGCCTCAACCCATGCCGCGATAACACCATTCACTGGAAATGTAGCTGGCTCGCCTCTATCTACAGAACTATCAAATACAGTCCCGTCGATAAGTGTGCCATGATAGTGCGTAGTTACTTTATCGGTTGCGGATGGTTTAGGTCCACTTCCTTCTTTCAATATTTCGTACTGAAGTCCAGAAGGTAAAGTAGTCACTCCTTCTCTTTTCGCATTTTCTGCCAGGAAATCTTCTCCCGCTTTTACATTGTCTTTGTGCATTTCTTTTTGTTTCATTTGCATATGATTACTAAATAAAGCATTTGCCTCATCTACTGACATCTTAGGTTCACCAGACAAAACATCAGATATAGCATTCGCCACATCAGTAGCTTCTACTGCTTCCAATCCTTGTTGTTTAAAATTTTGGGCGATAAGCACACCTAGGCTGTAACTTAATGAATCCATTTTCTCCATGTTTTGCGCCCATACATTACCAGCGAATGTGCTCATAACTATGATTGCGATTAATAACTTTTTATTCATAATTTTAAATTTTTCTAATCAATCGGGTTTACTCCAAGAACCAACGAGTAGTAGTCCGTAAAACGTATATATGTAGATAGCTTCTCTTGATTAGGAGCGCAAATATAAGCTTGTATTTGAGATTTTTTAGCAATCTTAGAGATATATAAGTATAATAAAGAGTCTTTCTGGTTTAAAAGAAAAAGTGCTGATGGCACGACAGAACAAAGCACAGGGTGTCAACGCTGTGTGTAATGAGGAGTACTAGTCAATTTGCCTGTGCAACACTTATGGTGGTGTGGTGGGATTTTTGGCTAAAAATCACGACGAACTTGTCCGACGACTTAGGCGGGTTGCAAACTAGAACAACTCCTTTGAAAAGCAAAACTTCTAAAATAAGAGAAGCCATATGAGCGAAAGAACACAATTGAATTTTGACGACTCCAGACCAGATAGGACTTCCCGTATGGAAAACATCCAACAAAACAGGCTCCCTATTAGCTTACTACTGGATGGACTACAAGATGCACAAAATATAGGTGGCCTTTTCAGAACAGCCGATGCCGCCAGAATCCAAGAAATTATCCTATACAAATGCCCCATTGATTTCAAACAAAAGAACTTCAAGAAAACAGCTCGCAGCACGCTAAATTACACCGCACACCGCATTATCGAAGACGAAGCCATTCTAAGGGAATATGCCGTCAATCACACCCTTATAAGTTTGGAACACACCAGTGATAGTAAGCTATTGACAGACACCCAATTCGATACTCCAATCACCTTAGTGCTCGGCAACGAAAAAAGAGGCGTCTCACAATTGTTATTGGATTTGAGCGTACAGGCCGTTCATATACCGATGCTAGGTGTACAGACTTCACTAAATGTATGTGTCGCAGGGAGTATTGCGATTTTTGAGATGGTGAGAAGGTTATAGTTTGTTAAAATCGAATTTGTGATTATTAATCCCTAATCTAGAAAATTTAATAATGACAGAATAAGCCAAAAGCGGCAAGGAGGACAGTCACCCCAGGAGATATTGGCGTAAACGGTTTTAATGACGACCTTAAACGAAAATCTAAGGAATCACCAGACGAATAAGTTAAGGGCAAAGCCAAACACCAACTTGCAGCTGGAGGAAATTAGGAAAGCAGCCAATATCTAACTTGTGTACTTAAGAATGAAACTTGCAAACAAGTTCCCCATCTAGCTTAGCATAAAAGGGTGACCTTGCGACTTGCCTAGACATTTGTTTCTTTGCGGCAATGGCAAAGAAAGAGAGAGAAAAGAAATATAACTTTACTGGGTCTAATCAATGAGTTTGAGTTAGACAAAAAATTCGCAAGACCTCAGGAAAGATTTTGCTACTAAAAAAGTCTAAACCTACAACTTATCCAACCGGATCTTATCTGTAATCGTCTTAAGCATTGCCACAATAAGTACCGGCAGCACCTCCACATTCTTCTCTAGCTTACTCTTACTTTGAATAAGAATAGTATCCAACCAATTGCCCTCCTCAGGATAGAAATTCTTGAACTCTTTCCAAGTGTTGGACTCCTCTCCAATAGTATTGACAAGATTGATTACGTATCCATCTTGCAGGATATCATACACCACTATGATATGCAAGGTGTCAAATAAATCTACCTTAATGCGTAAGAAAAAATATTGTTCTAGAAGGCTTGCATTCACTGGATAAGTAGACCAAGTAAACAAAGGATATGCAAACTGCTCAGAATCAATTTTTAATTCTGCCAAAGATGCTTTCGCTTCTTCTAATCTAAGAAGAGTCTTTTCTACAAAAAACTCCTTCTCATTGAGCTGATCCATGGTCTTCCACAGCATAGAATCAAAAGACTTATAAGTAAGATTCCCTACTTTCTTCTTATATTCAAATCTTGGAGAAGCACTAAGAACATAACCAGGGTAATAAAACGCTAAACCTATGTCTTTCGCATATTCCACCTCTACTAGCATAGAGTAAATACCTAGACTATACTTACTATAATCAGGATGATAGATTCCCATGATACTAGCCATACTTTCTAGCCCCGTATCGATGAAGCTAGCAGCAACTAATGCACCATCATCGTATATCTTACAAATACGCGTATTGAATATTTCGTTTTCTTCGCTTCCTTCCAACCACTCGCTCAACTCTCCATTTAAATTTCCTTTAAAGCACTCATCCTTGTAGATTTGATACAACTCCAAAATTTCTCTGTCCAATACCAAAGGTGCTAGCTCGTGTGTAAAGCGACGGTTATTTTTAGCCAATAGCTTGCGTGAACTTTTGCTAAGCTTATGATCTGATAAATCCAATCTTGTTCTTATAGTGCTATTAGGTATCCCTTCTATAAAAGTAACAGGACTATGGAACATAGATTTACCACTCCTAAAGTAGCCCAGTGAAAGAAGCTTATCCATCAACTTGGGGGCGTAGTTTTTTAGTTTTACATTATCTCCTCTTATCATGATGCTGCTTGTGGATAATGTTTTAAAAATACTTGCCTTACCTTCTCCCAATCTTCACTGGGATCGAAGCCCGCCTTATCCTCAAATAGGACATTGAAATATGGTTTTTTATCATAGTTGCCATAAGCTCTACTATGCACTTCTGGATTTTCATTGATATAATCGAAATGGATATCGTGCTTTTTAAAATAATCTTGATAAACGACTATTTCTTCAGGATGCGAACAAGTAAAGACAATACAAACAATGTCATCTTGTTTGCTAATCATTTGCATCACCTCCTTCACGCCAGGATAAAACTCCAATGGCACTTTTACCTCACTCCAATTGGGGATAATCATGGTTTCATGGATATCGAAGCCCCAATAAGTTTTATCCCAATTCTTTGCCTTTTTACGTGCTAATGCTTTTTCTATAGCCTTCGTTATCATATTCCTTGTTCACTATGG
>CAYWOZ010000106.1:0-7692 GCA_964458675.1 uncultured Saprospiraceae bacterium | reverse complement strand
GCCAAATGATGTCGATTTTTTTCAAAAAAGAGTACTTTTGTCTCAAATCTAATAATCATGAAAAAGCATAATAAGATTTTCTTTTGGATAGTTATCGCAGTGGTGACAATTGGGATGATATCAAGATTGTTTGGGCTACCTTCCAATGTGAATCCTATGTTAGCGGTTTTGCTATTTGGAGCTGCCTATTTTCAGCGCAAAAGCCTTTCTATTTTACTTCCATTGGGGCTTTTCTTTGTAGTTGATCTTTATTTAAACAATGTCGTTTATGCACGATTTTTTGATGGCTTCCAGATTTTTGGAGACAAAGGGGTATATGCAAGTTTCATGGTAATCATTCCACTTGCTATTATAGCACTCAAGAAAGTAAGTATCCCGAGAGTTATACTTAGTTCACTAGGAATAGCCGTACTCTTTTTCTTAATTACCAATTTCGTTTCCATGCTTACCAGTCCGATGTACACAAAAGATTTTGCCGGACTTATGGAGAGTTATTCTGCTGGCATTCCTTTTTTCAGAGCTACGATTGTTAGCACGCTGGTATACAGTGGAGTCCTATTTACCGCTGCAGAACTGTTTCTAAGACAACCTAGTTTAGACCAGACTGATACTAAGACTAAGACCATTAAGGCATAGCATTTTGGATGATTCTCCTAAGCAAGAATTCAGAGAAGGAGTAGATTATTACATTGAAGACGGCCTGTATGTTTTCACCGCTTCCTATTTACAAGCACGAGGATATTGCTGTGACAATAAATGTAGGCACTGTCCTTATCGTGATTAAAAATAAGTTTTGGGCACCCCCTAAGCTAAGCTGCAAGGCTTTGCATTTAGGGCCGGGCTCCTCCAGGCTCGCTATTCAGCTCGGTACCTACGCTTTGCTTCGGCACGTCTTCCTACCGGTCGACCCTTCCATATCCCTGTTGCGGTAGCCATTTTATTGTAATTTTGAGCCTAACTTAGCTAAAAACAAAAAAAAAGATTGAATAAATGAGCTATTAGACTATTTCAAAAACTGAAAGACAAAAAATATACCCCACAGCAGATATGCGAAGTAAGAGTATATCTCTCAGAAGAATCTAATGCTCTATCTTTTATTAAACAAGGAATCCCTGCTACTCTCGTAGAAGCAGACCCTATATAATATATGCAGAAACTTAAAAAGTACTTTGCACCCTACCCTAAAGTAGGGTATATCGAAGCAGCGGTGTATAATAGCAGTGGTACTATTGCACATTCCCGAAAAGCCTCTTCCACCTTTATTAGCACTTTAGACTCTAGCCCAGCGCTCATCAATGATGGATATCAAATATCAGAAGAAGACCAGTTTATGGCGAAGGCCATTACATTTGATGAAATAGATGAAGGTCAGTTCGAGCTTGTAAGTGTAGATATAGAAGGGGCAGAATGGTATGTCATCAAGCATATGAAAAGTAGGCCTGCGGTCATTTCATTAGAGACCCATGGCAAATACTATATCAATTCCAAGATTTAAGAAATAAATACTTGGATGGTTAAGAACGACTATCTGATATGGTACAAAGATAAAAGCGACTTTGTTTATGTAAAGAAAGGCACATTCTCTATTTCAATTTTTGAAAACATCTCTCTCCTAACAGCTCATATATCCTTGAGTCTAGTCCGCCTAAAGGGCAAAATCAAAGGAAAAGTATAGTTCATTTCACGGCTCCTTATGAACTCAGAGCATACCTTGTTATTAAAATTTAAAGAGGCATGCGCCTATCTACCGACCTGTAAAAATTTAAATTAAATTAACGGCAGGAACAACCCTTTCTACTTATTTGAAGTATTGGTAATGTATTAAGATAAGAGATTAATATTCAAATCTCTTGTTTTAAACTTAATCCCGCAACCGACTTACAAGAATAGGAATAGATACAAATTCTTATAAATAAAGGAATTATGTAAGAATATAACATTAATGTCACATGTTTAAAAAAACCATTTCTTTTTTCAGTAGTTTTAGCCTAATCACAAGTACACGACCATTTACTAAATCCTTTGAATATCAAGGTGTTTTCAGCTCATGTGGTATTGATTTTGATTTGGATACCTATAAATAATTTCTCTTAATATGTTTCGAACGTTAATATTTACATTTTTTCTACTCTTGATTTCTATCAGTGGAATGACTCAATCGGTAGTGGCCTCACGTACTGCCGAATTGCAAGATGAACTCTATGAGATCTCTGGAGAGGCCATTTTAGAACGACTAGACAATGGCAGATCTCAAATTCGATTGACTAGTGATTACGATACAGATTGGGGCCCAGATGTAAGGCTTTTATTAAACAACTCTATTTCCCCATCTGGATCCGTCGAGGTTATAAATCTTTCTACTATCAATCACTTTAATGGTGCTATAACTTTGCCTTTACCGAGCGGTGTCGAGATAGAAGATTTCAATTTTATCGTATTCTTTTGTGTCAACTTCAATCAACTTTGGGCTTCCGGCCAATTTGGAGCTGTCTCTGGTTCAGAACCAACCTGCAAAACAACCGATGTATTTGGAGTATCAGGAGCTTCATCATACGATATTTGTCCGGGTGATGGAACAGCCGATAATTTATCCTTATCAAATTCTATTGGATTAGCTGCAGGTGAAGAGTATGTTTATCTCGTCACAGATGAAAATGAAATCTTAATAGATGTCGCTATGAACAATTTCTACAACTTCGAATCAAGTGCTAATGTCACCAATAGGGTTTATGGAATGAACTACTCTGGCACCCTGAATATATTGTTCGGTCAACACAGACTAGCTTCTAATGCTTCTGATTGTTTTGAGCATTCGAGTAGTACTGACTTTTTAACTGTAACCAAGAATGGATGTAATTCCCAATTTGAATGTGAAGAATCTTTGACGGCTACTACGGACTGGGCTACTTCTATAGACATTTGTCCCTCAGATGGTGTAGATGACATCCTTGAGTTAAGAAACAATAAACTTTTTGATGCAGGTACGAATTATGCATATCTCATCACAGACGCAAATGAAAATCTTCAAGAAGTGGTATTGGATGCTTTTTACAACTTTGAAGGAAGCAGCACTATTGAACAAAGAGTGTATGGGATACATTTTGATGGTGTACTTAATCCAGCAATAGGTCAAAACAGATTAAATACAACTGCTTCGGGATGTTTTACACATTCAGGAGGCAACTTATTTTTGACAGTTACGAAAAGTGCCTGTGAAGAAGTATACGAATGTATTGAAAGCCTTACAGCCACAGAAGATTGGGTAACTGAAGTAAATATTTGCGCAGAAGATGGTCTTGCGGATGAAGTATTATTGAAAAACAATGTCAATGTACCTCCTGGTATAAACTACATTTTCCTACTTACAGATGTCAATGAAGTCTTACAAGAAGTTATCATGGATAGTATCTATAATTTTGATAATACAGGTTTAGAGGATCAGCGTATCTATGGTATGAGCTATGCAGGAAGCTTAGATATAAAGCTTGGAGAGCCTAGAAGAAACACCTCTGCTTCAGATTGCTTTATTCACTCTGGAGATGATTTATTTATTACTATTAATAAGACTGTGGCCTGCAACACTACTTCCACAGTAGATGCTACCCTGGCAAAGCAAATAGATGTATTCCCAAATCCAAGTAATGGATTAGTTAATATCAACTATAACAATCTTGATATCCAATTTGACCAAGTGATTCTTTATGATATCACTGGTAAAAAAATAAAGAACCTAGATACTAGGCAAAACTTTATCATTGAACAATCGGGCTTGTACTTGTTGCGGTTTTCAAATGAGGAGGTTACTACGACCAAAAGAATATTGATCCAGTAAAATGATTGCAACGGCCTTGATTATGAATAATCAAGGCCGTTTTTATTTCCCCCCACCTTAAAGGAATTTCCAATCTTTAACAGATCAGCGTACACCGCCTGGGCAGTAATCTCTGGACCTGCTCCCGATCCTTGGATTATGATGGGCTGTTTCTTATAGCTCTTCGTGTAGATCTCAAAATAGGTGTCAGTATTTTTAATTTGCCCTAGAGACGATGATTTTTTTATTACTTTCAATCCTACGGAGAGACTATTCCTCTTTACATCCAAATCGGCAATGTACCTGAGGACTTCATCTTCCTTTAATTGATCTCTCAGGGCACTATAATAATCATCCAACAAAGAACTTCTTTTTTTGAACTCCGAGTAAGCGGTAATGCCTCTTAATTCTGACGGGATTAAACTCTGTACTTCTACCTTTTCCATTTCTGCTTCATAGTTGATTTCTCTAGCTAAAATAACCAACTTTCTTGCGACATCCAATCCTCCTAAATCAATTCTTGGATCCGTCTCGGTATAACCAAGATCAACCGCATCAAAGAGGTGTTTTGAAAATGATGCATTGGACTCAGAAAAGTTATTGAGAATATAACTAATAGAGCCGCTAAAAACACCAGTAATTTTTGTTACTGTATCTGAAGAATTGTACAAACTATTTAGAAGCCCTAAAACTGGCAGACCAGCACCTACATTTGCTTCATAGTAAAATTGCCGCCCTTCGTTTCTCATTCTATTCCTAAATGCTGTATAGTCCGCTAAAGAAGATGTATTAAAATGTTTATTGGAGGCAACAATGTCATACTTCTCAGTGAATAGTTTTTTATAGACATTGCAAAAAGACTCTGATGAAGTATTGTCTACGACGACGACATTCCTCAGTTGTAATTTCTTGAGTTCAACAAGTATATGCCCAAATGATTCATAAGAAACTCCATTGGCTAAATTATTTTTCCAATTGCTTTTTATACCATTTCGCTCTAGTATGTAATGCTGAGTATCACACACCCCAACAATTCTTATCTCCAATCGTCTATCATGAATTAATTCTTTTGAAGTCTGCAAAACTTGATTAATAAAGGCCGTTCCTACTCCTCCTTTTCCTACTGCAAATACGTTTAAGATAACGCATTGATCTTGGCAACCAGTTTTATGATTGCACGGTATTTCATTTTTTTCCCATTCATTTTTTTGATAGAACTGTTTTATGCATTTTGAAATTTCTACATCTTCTTTCAAAAAACCATCATGTCCGAAAATAGAATCTATTTCATGCAATGTTGCCTCTGGTAAATGCTTTTGTAAGAATCTTTGTGCATCAATAGGGACCAGCAAATCTGAAGTAAAACCAATAATTAAAGCAGGAATATCTACCCTTTGTAAGGCCTTGACTACCCCTTTTCTATTTCTACCTATATTATGAGTATCAATACATTTTGTCAAATAATACAAACTCACGGCATCAAAGTTATTACTGAATTTATCTGCTTGATAACTGATATAAGTGGCTGCCTTTAACCCATTTAATTCTTCCGTATCGTCTGTCTGATTCTCAATAAAGACTTCACTAGTTCTGTAAGTAAGCAATGCCAAGGCTCTTGCCGCTTTTAATCCATTTTCCCCACCAATAAGAGACCCAAAGGTATTATCTGCTTTCAGAGCCATTCTTTGAGCTTCATGTATAGCTATTCCCCATGCTGTCTCTTTTGCACTAGATGCCAATAAAATCATATGATCTATTTTCCCTATAAAACTATAGGCAAATTCTAAAGCTTGGTAGCCGCCAAAAGAGCCACCAATAATACTGTGGATATGTTGAATATTAAGATCGATGGCTAAATATTGAAAGGCCTTTACAGTATCTCGAACGGTAAAATGAGCAAAGTCCAAATCTTGCGGTCTACTAGATCCAAAAGGAGAGCCAATACAGTTGGCGCAAATAATAAAGTAGGAGGAGGGATCATAAACCTTCTCTTCGCCAAAAAGACCTGGCCACCATTCCATTACATTTGTATGTCCAGAGATAGCGTGAAAAACCCAAATTATATTGCTCCTTTGTTTATTTAGTGTTCCAAAAGTTTCAAATGCTATTTTTAGGTCGTCGATGGTTTCTCCAGATTCTAGTTCGAATGGTTTTGTATATGAATAGTATTTCATCATTTATTTAGTTTTGAAAGTGATTGATTAAGGTCATTGATTAGGTCGCTTACATTTTCCAAGCCTACAGAAATTCTAATGAAATTTGGGCTTATTCCAGCAGCAGAAAGTGCTGCTTCAGAAAGCTTCACATGTGTAGTGGAGGCAGGGTGCGTCACGATAGAACGACTATCTCCTAAATTGGCAGTAAGGCTATGCAGTTTTAGATTATTGATAAAGTCTATTGCATCAGTCACCAAACCCTTTACTTCAAAGGCCACTAAACCTCCACCCAATTTCATCTGCCTTGTAGCCAAATCAAATTGAGGGTTGGATTTTAAAAACGGATACCTGACTCGCTCTATGTGAGGGTTGGATGACAAGAAGGTTGCAATCTGCAATGCATTCTCGCAATGTCTATCCATTCTTAAAGACAAGGTTTCTAGACTCTTAGATAAAACCCAAGCATTAAAGGGAGAAAGACATGCTCCTGTCCTTCGGATAAAGTCAGCACATAGATTGACCAACTCCATCTTGCCAAGTATGGCACCACCAAGCACCCTACCCTGTCCATCTATATACTTTGTCGCGGAATGAATCGAAATATCAATACCGAAATTTGATGGCTTTTGTAAATATGGAGTAGCAAAGCAATTGTCAACTATAGAAATAATATTATGCGCTTTGCTGAGTTTTCCAATAAAACTTAGGTCCGCAATTTTCAAACTTGGATTCGCGGGAGTCTCTAAGTAAATTATTTTAGTGTTTTTTTGGACAGCTTCCTCCCATGCTTGTTTGTCATCGATATCAACCAGAGTGTACTCCACACCCATCCGAGGCAGTATATCAGTAAGGATATAAAGGGTATTTCCAAAAATATTTTTTGAAGCTACGATATGGTCTCCCGCTTTGAGTAAGGCGGCAAAACTAGTATATACTGCAGCCATTCCCGATGCTGTGGCTACTCCAAACTCACAATTTTCTAGCAAGCATAACTTTTGAATAAACTCACTAGTATTTGGGTTGGAAAAACGAGAATAAAGATTTCCTTTTACCTCTCCTTTAAAAATTGCTGCCCCATGTTCGGCATTTTCGAAAGTAAAACTTGACGATAAGTAGAGCGGTACAGAATGTTCTCTGTTATGCGTTTGTTCGCTTTGAGTGCGAACAGCAATCGTTTCAAATTGATAATTGTCTTTCTTCATTCTTGATTTTTGATTTTTTGCATATCAAGAAGGAAGAAGAACGCAATTGAATTGCGAAACTAATTTCTCATCTGTCTCCTCAACTGAGGAGATGGAAGTAGCACCATTGTCAAAAGATGACCGGTTGCTAAGGCGTCATAGGACCATTTTCCTCGACCTTTCTTGATAAGATATATAAATTACCAAACTAAAAACGCTTGGTTTATTCTACCGCAAACATAAGAGAATAGCTTTATACTTAGATACTAAGATGAAGAATTAATGTTTTCTTAACTTAGGTGTTAACAAATCTGGAAATAAATGAGTCTACTCCAAAAAGTCATAATATTTCAAAATGAATATTTATAGAATATCCTTACTTCTCAAAGTAGGCTCAACAATGTTAACCAAGCTCTTTTTTTTGGCATAGCGATGTGATATGAATAAAATTTGCGTTTTCATGTTGGTCTACTTATCAAGACCTACTAATTTTAGGGCACCTCTATTAACCTCTGAAAGAATGTAAATTTCATTTAGCGCGTGA
>CAYWOZ010000105.1:0-11744 GCA_964458675.1 uncultured Saprospiraceae bacterium | reverse complement strand
AGGTTCAGAACTGCTTTGGTTTGCATCTCTTACAACTATTAAATATTCGCCAGCTGGGAGATTTTGAAAAAGTGCTTGACTCTGGAAATTCTCTCCTCCATCGATACTATATTCATATGGACCTACGCCATTGAATATATCAACAAGTATAGCTCCAGTATTATCCCCATTACATGCAATAATGGAAGTTTGGTTTCCAGCTATTTGTATAGCCAATGGGTTTAATTCGTCCCAAATACCATCCATAAATTCTATTCCAGTATCTTCGGGATCTAACCAATGCTTTAGTTGTCTTTCTGGCACCTCATCCCCTAACCAACTTGTATGTAATCTCCCGAACCAATCTGGCTTATTATTTCCACAGGCCGCTAAACCACCATGAAGCTGGCCTACTACCCTATGGTTGATATCAAACAACGGGCATCCTGAAGACCCACCAGAAGTGCTTGACACGTCCCATTGTGGGATCCGAATATGGTTTAAGTCTGGATCTACCTCTTCACCAAAATGTCTAGTAATTGTAGTTTTTCCCGCACCGAAAGTGATGCGCTTTTCTTCTGTGTTGGCATGATGAATTGTAGTTACATTTACTGGAGATGCACTCCTAGAATCCCATCCAGCGTAAAAGGCGTTTACCTCCTCATCGATATCTCCATCCAAAAGTAAAAGTGTAAAATCAGATCTTTGTAAACCCGAAAGAAACTGAGCCCCAGAATTGAATTGGGCTAAACTACCATCTCCTTCTATTTTATTGTTTTCATTTCCAAACCTACAAGTAGTATTTTCATAATTCCAATGTACTACAACCGAGGCTGCGTTTTCTGCATTAATACCACAGTGCCTTGCAGTTAAAAAATAAGGACTATAATCTTCTCTAGCATTATTCAAAAGGACACCAGAACAAAGTCGAGTACCTTCAATTGAAATCAAGCCTACTGACTGTATCTCTGCAGTAAAGTCATTTATCTGAGGGAACTCTTCCGTGCAAAGTACATCGATCAAACATTCCTGGGAAGATTGACGATTGATATTTTTTGGTAATCCTTTGTTGATACTAGTTAATCTTAACTTTAAGCTTGATTTTTCACTCTTCAAGAGTCTTAGAGAAAATTTAGCTATCCCACCTTTTAGGATTGGTGTCCAGAGCTGTAAATGATGTTTGTTGTTTTTTAACGCGGAAAATTCTTGACAATTCAATTCTAATTCATCACAAATGGTGAGTGTCGCTGATGCAGGAAGGACGAATTCAGAAAAACCAAAATTTAGTGAAGAAGCCTCTTCCTTAATAGTATGCGTCCAAGTAATGAACTGTGAATCTTTCTCTTCAATCCACTGGCCTTCATTTTGAACAGTAAGATTAACCAATTTTGCAGTAGCAAAAATATTTGATTTATACAATTGTGAGCTAGATGCTTCAGTTTGAAGGATCTGTGTCATAGCATCTTCTTTGTCCGGTATATCCTTTGTGTAATCGGGAAATAGGGCAAAAAAAATAGCAAAGAGAAGAATTAATTCTTTAATGCTAAATCTCATGGTTTATATTGCTTCATTGGTCACTTATTTTTATGACTTTTAGCACTTTAAGTTACATTATATTATATTTATTAGTAATGTTTTGACGATGGCTTTTTCGTCAATGAATGACATTTAGGCAAGTCCTTCCCTTTTATTTTATACTCCAAGTACATTCTGCTCGTCTACAGTGTGTTATAATTTTACCTAAAAGGCTCTAAAATAATCTCTCAGGACTTGCTCAATTCTAATCAATTCAAATTATCTTTAAGCTTTATATCAATAAATCAAAACGACATGATTAAAAACTTACTCCTTTGTGTATTTGCGCTTTCTTTGATGATGTGCAATGCAGACTCAACAGCTGAAAAGTCTACGGACTCCGCTAAGAAAAACATGACTGAGCAAAAGGACAGACCTACTCCTAATAAATACAACCTTTCTCCTTTTACGCCATCACCGAGCTTTTCTAAAGCGAAGATTTCAAACATGAAATACGCTAACAACAAGTTTAGTTTTGATGTATCTGGTAAGAATTACAATCTTGGAGATCAAACTCCAGACGCTGAAAAGAAAATGTGTGCAAACTCTGGGAAGGGACAACACATCCATATGATAATTGACAACGCACCATACTTAGCAAAGTATACTTCTTCTTTCGAAGCGGAAATGGCGGATGGAGAACATTATACTTTAGCATTCTTGTCTCGCTCCTATCACGAAAGTATAAAAACCGAACAGGCTAACATTACTCGGAAAGTAGAAGTTAAAGGAGGCAAGATTGTGAAGGCTGAAGAGGTAGGTGAACCTATGTTATTTTATAGTCGCCCTAAAGGCACTTATGTAGGTAAAAAGGACACAGAAAAAGTAATGTTGGATTTTTATCTCAACAATGCAAATCTAGGACCCAACTATAGAGTAAAAGCGGATATCAATGGTGAAGAACATATGCTATCTAAATGGCAGCCATATTATATAGAAGGATTACCAATGGGTGAAAATTCTATCACTCTAACATTAGTGGATAAAAAAGGTCATAAAATTGATACTCCACTAAATCCAGTAACAAGAAAGTTCACATTAAAGGCTGATCCTGCTGAATAAATTTCATGCAGGAATAAGCACCTTTAAAATAGAATTTATATATTTGCGCTTCCTTAGAAATAAGGAACCTGGTGGTTGTAGCTCAGTTGGTTAGAGCATCGGTTTGTGGTACCGAGGGTCGGGGGTTCGAATCCCCTCATCCACCCCATATAGGAGATAATTAATTGTAATACAGTTTTTTATCTCCTATTTTTTTTGCAAGGTGTAAAAAATGCATCTCCTTGTTCAAAAATTCAATTTTAAATAATTGTAATTTAGGAACGCATCTAATTGGCTTTCACTTAATTGCACGTTTTTTTAACCCCAAATACGCCTAGACCTTAATCATCTTAAAAACAAAATCTCCTTCCTCTCCTACTATTCTCAGAATGTAAATACCAGGAATTAAATTTTTAAGCCCATCCAAAGTTATGGAGTCCGTTTCTCTAGTAAATCGAGTCAAATGTATTACAGCTCCCGATGAGTGATATAGCTCTATATCTAAATCTCCAAATGGCTCTTTCAATTGAATATTTATGTTTTCTCGGAAAGGATTTCTCAATACAGTAATTAAACTATTATCAACACCTTCATTAGTACTCAAAGGAACACACTCTATATCAATAAACAAAGACTCACTAGGCTCAGTAGCAATCCCATTGCATAAAGCTGATACTTGTACCTCATAACGAAGGCAAACTTCCAAACCATTGATAATAATCGTTGATTGATCTGAATAAAAAGATTCAAAATCTGGAGCCCCCAATTCTCTATAAGAAACAATAAACTCAGACGCATTATCATCAGCATCCCAATTTAATATCGCTGAGCTTTCGTCGGTTGATATTAGATTCAAATCGTTTATAGGAATAACACAGGGTTCTTTTGAAGCACTTATATAAACACAGATATCTTCTACTTCACCAAATTCAATTTTATCACATGGATTTAATGCTTGTTGGTCGTATTCATTTTCCACCCAACTTTGCATTACCCGCATACGCGTGGATCCAAGACTTGCATCCATAGGAATGAGTAGCCTAGCCTCCCAAGTCTCACGAATAATTGGTGATTCCAATAAAAGTTCTTCCTCCTCAAATACTTCATTCTGATTCAAGTCAATCCATACATGAACATCCTCTGGTAATGCTTGATTAGCAAAACCAGGATTAATCTGAAAGCTAAAATCACCACCAATTGATAATACAATATCCAAATCTTCATGAGCAAAATAGCCATTGTTATTTCCAGAATTTATTTCTGTTTCATGAATGTTTATTTGATCAATCCATTCTGATGAAGTACTCAATCCGGACACTTCACAATAATCCCCTTCTATGCAAAGACCACAGTCAATTGTGCTAAAATTAAAACTTCTAGACCATTCTACGTCTGAGCCATTACCACAAATGGCTTTCGTTTGAAACTCATAATCAGAGCATGAGACTAGCCCATCTATAGTAAGAGAAGAATTCTCCGTGTCTTCTAGATCGACCCAAAGCTCATCTGTTATGAGTTTATATCTAAGTTGGTATCCACTCACGGATACTATGGGCTCCCATTCAAGGAATACTTCTGTATCGCTCAATATCACGAGATGAACTTCTTCAGGGTTTTCGCAACAGCCTTCAGTGGTAAACTGAATCAAGTCTGTATAACTACTAGTCGTATCTCCGCATATAGATTCAATTTGATATTCATAATCAGTACATGGCTCCAATCCCGTAAGTGTAAAAGGAGGTTTTATATTTATAACCGTATTTAAAACCATTTCTCCCACCTTTCGATATTGCAGATTTACAGCTAAAGAACTATTAAAGGCAGACCATCCAAAAGTACCTTGGTTTTGTTCTGCTTCTAGTAATTTTACACTGGAAGGTAAACTGCAATCAAAACAATCATTCATCATATTAGTCAGTGAATTGAAATGATTGATTTGTCCACCTGTCTTGCTTATATCTCTAAGAGAAGGATTTTCTTTAACGCCATTCAGAAGATAGTCTACTACGAATTCTGCAGCGGCTCCAGGATCTTTTTTTTGCAATAGATGTTAGGTTTTCACATGGCGCAGCGTACAACAAGCCAACTAAACCAGTAACATTTGGACAGGCAGCTGAAGTTCCATTAAATGTTCCATATCCAGAAAGATTAGTTGTCATTACCCCGTTTCCAAAAGCACCCAGATCGATGCTGTTGCTTCCAAAACCAGCTTCTGGCACCTTCTCACCAAATTGATTAATATTCGTAACAGACACTAGGAATGGAGAAGTACAACTAGTAGGCAAATCTCCCTCTTGGTCAACATTTACAGACAGGTTAGCAGTAGCAGCACAATTTACAACACCTACTTCTCCCAATTCATCATAAAAGGAACACCAAAGTGGAGCGTCTTCCGCAAAACCAAAGTTTCTTCCCCAAGAAGAATTACTGGTCACCACAAAAGCGCCTTCATTACCGAGGCTAAAATTATACTTTTGGCGCATAGTATAAACATATCCATACGCCATCAAAACATTTGCTTCCGTAGTATTGAAATCATTCTTGACAATCATTAATTTAGAATTCCAATTGGAACCCGATACGCCTATCCCGTTATTTCCAGCCGCGCCAATAATCCCAGCAACAGAAGTACCATGACCACTACTCGCTTCAATATTGCTATTCGCTTGAGTGCTATTATAACCAAGATAGTCATCTACATATCCGTTCATATCATCGTCAATACCATTCTCAGGAATTTCATTGTGGTTAATCCAAAGACGATCTCCAAAGTCTGGATGATTGGCATTAATCCCATTATCGATGATAGCTATGACAATTGTATCTCCCTGAGGAGTCAATCCACCAGTCGATATATCCCAGGCTAAATCACTATCAAGATCAGCATCTGGGCTTCCATTTATTAAGGTATTTATATGATGCCATTGCTCCTCAAATAACTCATCATCAGGTATCACACGTGAGTTCACAAAGTGATTAAACTGGATTTGATGAACCGCTTTATTTTTCCAAAGTGCAGCTTTCAAACCCACTTCATTGAACTTAGAATAATCGAAATTAAATTGCCAGATATTTAAAGACTTCACTATAGGTTTGGTGCTCTTTATTTCAAGATGGCTATGTTTAAGTTGAAAATCTTTAAGAAAGGTTTTGATGTTTTGTTCTGGATAAAGCTGAACCAACAACTCTCCTTGACGATGCTGTACTGTTTACCCTTCTATGACATCCATCGATAAGATAAAACAGCAAAGGCTTAAGAGAACGGGATATAACTTTATACTCATCAAAAAAGTAGTACTGCTGTGTCTATTAAGAACACACTAGTGACACCATCTCTTAGAAATGTCTTAAAAGTACTTACTGTAATAATTAGAATAGACTCTCTATGTGGTTACTTCAAATGGAACCCCATCTGATTATTAGTCAAATAAATTGTCATAGGTATTATCATTGCCTGCTGAATTGTCTCTAAGTTCTGGTCGCTTAACCTCTTCTTCCAGATCAAGACTTTCGCCAGAATTCTCCATAAGCAACAGGGTGCTTTTCTTTTCCCACTCTTCTAGCATAGCTAAACCTTTCTCTTCAAACACACCATTCTGCAAATCGATAGATTCCATAAATGAAGAAGACATCTCCATCATACGCTCCATCTCTCCTACCTTATTAGATACATCATCCGCTACCGCTTCCATCGCAGCATCAAACATAGCACGCTTATCTGGGTCACCAGAAATAACGCTCATCGCTGACTTCATAGCACCATGAGATGCACGTATTGCTTTCCGTTCTTGCTCTTTAACTTTTACCTGATCTTTAGTATCTTCCAAAAGTATCTCAGAATTGGTATACATCTTAGTTAGGATTCTATAGATGACCTGCATCTTATTAAGCAGTGTAGTATACTTAGAATTCGACTCCTTAAGACGGGCCGCTTTTCTAGAAGCCAAAGTCAATTGAGTTGTATTTCCTTTTTTCTTAGCAGCACTGGCTAGTGCCATATTGTTCTTTATCTCTTTCTCATTGGTCTGTACCAATGTTTTAAGCTTACGCATTTGGCCACGGATAGCGCCTATCTGCTTACTCATCTTTCTTAAGTTATCTTCAAGATCACTCAAGTAGTTTTTAAGAATTCCGATTGGATCGATGGTTATGAATAGACCAGTGATTTTGCGCATCGCACTCTTGTACATATAAGAAACAAGGTTTCTACCGCTTTTACTAAAGGCAGTGAATAGCACAACACCTAAAACCATTGCGCCAACAATAGCAGCAACAATTGTGGTCAAATTAGTAGCTATTAAAAAGCCTGCATAACCTAATGCAGCTAAAATTGCAACCAAAAATATTAATCCAGTTACGCCTTCTGGTTTTTTCCAAAAAGACTTTTCTTTACCTTCCATTGATGCAAAATCTGCCATATCTAATTATAAGTATTTATTAAATTTATCAATGTCCTCAGCAATTGTTCCGAGTATACTTTGATAGGTTGTTTCAAAATTGTTCTTGGTTACGTTAATCTTATCTTGGGCAGATTTGATATCTGCATCCGCATTATCGATAGTAGCTTGAGACTTCTGTATCTCTTCTTGTAATGCTTTTATCTTTTTATTGTTATCCTCAATCTGCTTCTTTAGCCTGTCGACTTCTCCCTTCTTACCAGCTATCTTCTCTCGTACTTGATTTTGAAGTGCCTCATCAAATTGAGATTTCTCTTTGTCGATTACTTGTTGGTAGTGTCTTGCCGTTTGTACAAGTTTGTCTTTGGTTAGACCTACAGTAGAGGCTGTTGCAAAAGCAGATTTTATGGCCGTTTCATCGTCCATGTTCATCTTCTTCAAAGAACTCAATGACTGCTTAAATTCGATATAATCGAATCCTTGCATATTGTTTCTATCTAATGCCCTAGTGAGAAAATCTAGACTCTTTTGATCTACCGTCCCGCTTATGTTAAATATCTGGTTTAAATTTGAAGCCATCCTATTATGTTATTTAATGGTTCGGTAATTTTTTGAAAACCTAAAATCACCAAATTACAACTACATGATTTTTTACCTTTTATGAAAACAAGAGTTGATTTTAAATATATCTACAATTAATGATTTAAGGTTTAATTCCCAAACCATTGATTGTTGTTATCTACAAATATAGAAAATATAGGTATGTATATGCGCTTTTAATCGCTAAAACACGCTAGAAATACTACGAATGGTGCTTGAAATTCTTAAATAAGATGCTCAGCAAAGGATAATGCTCTAGAATCCATCCAATTATACTCTTTTCCTTTCATTGTAAACCCAACATGTCCACCTCTAAATGTAAGCTCTAGTTTGATTTTTGGATGTCTTTTACAAAGCTCCATCGGAACACAAGTAGTGGATACAATAGGGTCGTTTTTGGCCAATACAACTAGCAATGGGCAATCCAGATCATGTAGAAAATTCTTACAGGCAGCCGAATAATAGAAGTCATCTACATTATCAAATCCATTCAAAGCCGCTGAATAAGCAGAATCAAAGTCTCTCCATTTATCAAAGCTATCAATTTTACTGATATCTAACCGGCCAGGAAATTGTCTATCCTTCTCAATGATCTTCTTTTTCAATCGGGTTCTAAAAAGTCTATTATATAACCAATTCCCACGCATCTCCACCCACTTAATACTTTCTTCTAAATCGTAGGGCGCTGAAAAGGAAATCCCACATTTGATTTCTGCGGGAAGCCGACCTGCATTCACAGAAAGGTACTTGCTTAGCATAGCACCTCCCATACTATATCCAGAGAGGACAATTTCATTATAGGATTTCTTCGCAACTACACGATCAATGACCTGCTTCAAGTCCTCAGTCTCCCCATGATAATATAATTTGAAATTGCGATTGATTTCTTCGCTACAAGATCGACAGTTAAAAGCGCAAACGTCCCAACCATTTTTTGCAAAGTGCCTGGCAGCACTGAGTATATATTGACGAGCGCTATTACCCTCCAAACCATGCAAGAGCACTACCAGCTTTTTAGAACCTTGCCTAACCCAATCTAAATCTACGAAATCTCCATCATGCAGCTCAAGGCGTTCTCTTTCATAGAGAACGCCTTCAACCTTACGAAAAACCCCAGGAATCAGGGTTTCTAATTGACCATTATATAACCAAAATGGATTCTCTGTATACGTTTCATTTATGATTAATGACATAACAGACAGTGTTCATTTTGTCTATTCTTCTTCACCTGATGAATCATCCTTCGTGTCCTCATTAGCCGTATCATTATTCTCACCTGATGCATTCTCCTCATTGTTTTCTGCGCCTTCTACTGCTGCATTCTCTTCTTCATCTTCATCCTCTGCTTCTTTGATAATAGCTACATCACCGATACTCTGCTCATCAGTCAATCGTATTACCTTCACTCCAGAAGTCGCTCTACCCATGGTTCTAATATCTTCAACACTCATTCTGATTACGATTCCATCAAGGGTAGTAATCATCATATCATCCTTCTCCGTTACCGCTTTTAAGGCTACTAGACTACCTGTTTTCTCATTGATAGTCATCGTTCTTACCCCTTTACCACCTCGGTTGGTTACACGGTAATCATCCAATGCAGAACGTTTTCCATTTCCTTTCTCAGAAACTACCATGATAGTTACTTCAGGATCACTTGGGTCTACACTCACCATTCCCACTACAGCATCTTCAGGCCCATCTAAGGTTATACCTCTTACACCTGCAGCACTTCGTCCCATAGCACGTACTTTCGCTTCTGGGAATCTAATGGCACGTCCACCTTTGTTACCAATCAATATCTCTCTGCTTCCGTCCGTCAACTTCACTTCCAATAACTGATCTCCTTCATTTATAGTAATCGCTTGGATGCCGTTAGTTCTAGGTCGAGAAAATGCTTCTACCAGCGTCTTCTTAATCAATCCTCTTTTTGTACAGAACACGATGTAGTTATTATCTAAGAATCCTTGATCTTTCAAATCTTGAATAGCAATGTATCCTTTTACTTTATCTTCCTTAGGAAGGGTAAGCAGGTTTTGAATCATACGACCACTTGACACCTTACTCGCTTCCGGGATTTCATAAATTCTCAACCAATGACACTTACCGCTGTCCGTAAATAGAAGCAGATAATTATGTGTCTTAGCCACAAACATGTGCTCTATATAATCTTCCGTCTTCGTCTTAGACCCTCTAGAACCACGTCCTCCTCTACCCTGGGTTTTGTACTCCGAAGTCTTGGTGCGCTTGATATATCCTTGATGACTGATAGTAACCACTACCTTATCATTAGGAATCATGTCCTCTATATTAATCTCGCCCTCAGCATGTGTTATCTGTGTCCTTCTTTCATCACCAAACTTTTCTTTAATTTCTAAAAGTTCGGTTTTGATGATATCATTCTGACGACCTGGGCTAGCCAAAATATCTTTTAAGTCAACAATTTGCTTCTGCAATTCATCATACTCCGTACGCACTTTTTCTCTTTCAAGACCAGTCAGCTTTTGCAATCTCATTTCCAAGATGGCCTTTGCCTGTGCTTCAGTCAACAGATTACCATCCTCTGGGAAGAAGTCTTCACTTTGCGAATCTATTAAAGGCTTAAACTCTTTCCAGAATTTTGCTTTGTCATCGACAAAGTCTCCCTTCATCAATTTTTGCTTAGCCTCTTCTGGAGTCTTAGAATTTCTAATCAGAGTGATCACTTTATCGATATAGTCGATCGCCACCAAGAGTCCGAGTAAAATATGCGCGCGCTCCATTGCCTTGTTCAACTCGAACTCGGTACGACGTTGGATAACTTCTAATCTAAACTTGATAAACTCAGTAATCAATCTCTTTAAAGACAACTGAATAGGACGTCCGTCCACAAGCGCGATATTATTTACGCCAAACGAACTCTGTAGCTGAGTATACTTGTATAATTTACTGAGAACCACCTTACCGATAGCATCCATCTTAAGGTCTACTACAAGGCGCAATCCTGTTTTTCTATCCGATTCATTACTCAATGCACTGATACCTTGAATTTTACCATCACGGTACAGATCAGCTATCTTCTTTTCTAAAGCATTGGTATTTACTTGGTATGGAATCTCCGTTATGATGATTCTTTCTCTACCATTTTTAGTTTGTTCGATTTCTGCTTTACCTCTCAGCACCACTCTACCACGTCCGGTCTCAAAAGCTTCTCTTACCCCAGTAGTACCATAGATGATACCACCCGTTGGAAAATCAGGCGCCTTAATATGTTCCATCAAACCATCCACATCAATGTCTGGATTATCAATAGTAGCAATCACACCATCCACGACTTCACTCAAGTTATGAGGTAACATATTCGTAGCCATACCCACCGCAATACCAGACGAACCATTTATAAGCAGGTTTGGTAATTTAGATGGCAAGACCGTAGGCTCTTTTAAAGAGTCATCAAAATTGAATCTAAAATCAACCGTGTCTTTTTTGATATCATCTAGCAATTCTGTAGACAATCTATCCATTCTTGCCTCTGTATATCTCATCGCTGCGGGACCATCTCCATCGATGTGACCAAAATTCCCTTGACCATCTATAAGTGGATATCTCAATGCCCAATCTTGCGCCATACGCACCATCGCATCATATACCGAGGTATCACCATGGGGGTGATACTTACCCAAAACCTCTCCAACAACTCTTGCAGATTTACGATGTGGTTTTGTTGACTGCAAGCCTAAATCATTCATCGCATACAAGATACGACGATGCACAGGCTTGAGTCCATCACGCACATCTGGAAGCGCTCTACTGACGATTACCGACATAGAATAATCTATGTAAGCATTCTTCATTTCGTCCTCAATATTGATTGGAATTATCCTTTCTTCAGCCATAAATTTTTATCTAATTTAAGAAGCTCGAAATTACGATTTTTTTACATATTTATATGCACGAAAACGAATTAAATACGCCGATTTATGCCCTATTTATACGCCTAAATTTTATTCCTATAAACAACTGTTTTACAGGCGATTACAAGTATTAGAAATACACCTTTAATAAGATCATTTTATACTCGTTTTTTATAAGCAAATTTCTCAAACAAATTGATAGCAATTTAGATTATTTGGGGCCATCCCTCGCAGGAAAAGCGAGGGTCGCTGTGCTACT
>CAYWOZ010000104.1:0-11748 GCA_964458675.1 uncultured Saprospiraceae bacterium | reverse complement strand
GCAAACTATGTCTTGCCCAAAGAATGGAATTCTTCCAGAATGAGTATAGCTGCCTGGGATTATTGTAAGACAAAAAAACTTAATAAAGTAAATGGTAATGAATTAGAGTTAAGTACTTCTCCTGTTTTTATTTTTTCTACGGATTCGGAAAATATAGTTAGTGGTTCTGGGCCTCTTGAAGTGTTACAGAGAATTGGTGACCAGCAAATAACAATCAATTACAATATTGATTCGGAAGCTTTTATAGACTTGGATATCATCAACAAAAATGGTAAACGGATCAAGTCTTTAATTGATCAGAAGGAGATGAGGGCTGGCAAATACAATCTGCAGGTATCTAAGAAAGGTATTCCTTCTGGGGTTTATTTTGTGAGGCTTCTCATTGCAGAAAAGGTGATTACAGAACGGATTGTGGTGCAATGATTATTCAACAAAGGCTTTACTTTCTTGTACTAAAACTAATTCGTTTTGAGCTACCAAAAACCTAAGGAAACCCTAGTTTTGCAATCACGCACCTTAATGTGTTCTTTTCCTAATTTTAGTACTTTTGCGTGAGGGATAGGTAAGGCGGCGAACATAGGGAGACGGTCCAACGGACGGGAGCCGAATGGCGTACCCTGATATAGCCCGACCTCGAATGTAGCGCAGCGGAATGAAAAGGGCACGCCCAAATAAAATACTATATAAATAGTACTTAGCATTGTATATGAATTTATCTATTTTAGAAATAACGGAGCTTCTGAAAAATGAGACTCCAAAATTTGATTATGTTATCCGATATGTATCTATAGATAGTCGTCAAATAGTAAAAGCTAAGCAAACTTTATTTTTTGCCTTGAAGGGACGAAATACAGATGGGCATAATTTTATATCTGAGCTTTATAAAAAGGGGGGGCGAAATTTTGTAGTGCAAAAAATTCCAGCCGATAATAAATATCCAAAAGCTAATTTCATTCTTGTCAAAAATGGTATTATTGCTTTGCAAACCTTGGCTAAATACTATAGAAAAAGTCTACAAGCTTATGTTGTCGCTGTGACGGGAAGTAATGGCAAAACGATTGTCAAGGAATGGCTCGCTACCCTACTCCAACAAAATGGTAAAACTTCGAAAAGCCCAAAATCCTACAACTCTCAAATAGGAGTCCCAATGTCTATTTTTCAAATTTCATCTTCTGATAAGTACGCTGTTCTAGAAGCTGGCATTTCGAAACCTGGCGAGATGGCCAAGCTGCAAAGAATGATAAAGGCAGACTTGAGCATTCTGACTAATATTGGTTCTGCTCATGATGAAGGATTTCCGAATCGAAAGACAAAGGTCTTGGAAAAGCTAAAATTATTTAAAGGGGCCAAAAAAGTAATTTATAATATAGACCAAAAATGGGTCCGCCAAATAGAAGCAAAGTCAAAAGCAAAACCCTATCAATGGGGTACAAAAAATGGTGGCTTTATCTCAAAAGTCCGTTTCGAGAAAAAAAAGAACCATACACAAATTCATTTTTCAAGTGAGGGAAAAGATTATGCGTTTGAAGTCGGATTTACAGATGATGCTTCTCTGGAAAACTGCATGCACTGCATTACTGCGGCTTTTTGCCTTGCACTGAATATGGAACAAATACAAAAAGGTCTAGATGAGCTTTATGCGGTGGAAATGCGGCTGCAAATGCTTGACGGAGAAAACCAGTGTACCCTGATTAACGATGCTTATACAGCAGATATAGAGTCATTGATTGCAGGTCTGCATTTTCAAGAACGGCAAAATGCGGGTAAAAAAAAGACGGTAATTTTATCTGACTTTTTACAAACCGGCAAGGGATCCAAAAAGCTATATGCTCAAATAGCGGATTTACTGCGTTCTAATAACATCGCTAAAGTAATTGGTATAGGTAAAGAAATTATCGTTCTAAATAGTTTATTACCTCCAAAAATGGAACGGTGGTTTTTCGAAAGCACGGCAGCATATCTAAGGCACTTAGAAAGTGACAAACATCTCCATGAAATAATCTTGGTAAAAGGAGCTAGACGTTTTCAATTTGAACGAATTATAGAGCAACTCGAAAAGCATATGCATGAAGCAAGTCTTCAAGTAGATCTTAGCGCTATGGCTCATAATGTAAGATACTTCAAAGGTTTACTTAAAAAGAAAACAAAATTACTGGCTATGATAAAAGCTTCTGGCTACGGAAGCGGTGCTATCCAAATAGCTGGATTACTAGAGAAATCAGCTGTTGATTATTTCGGAGTCGCGTATGTAGATGAAGGAATCGCGCTTCGCAAAAAAGGAATTCGAAAACCCATCTTGGTTTTAAATTGTCAGGCTGCCTCTTTTCCATCCCTGTTGGCTTACAATCTAGAACCCGAGATTTATTCGATGGATCAATTGAAAGCTTTGGTCGCCTTTTTACCTGAGCATCAGCAGATAAAAGTCCATTTAAAAATCGAAACAGGCATGAATCGTTTGGGCTTCGTAAAAGAAGAATGGAAAGCACTGAGTGAGTTGATAATTGAATCTAAGAAGAAGCTAAAAGTACAAAGTATATTTACACACCTAGCCGCGAGTGATGTACCTAATGAAGACAGATTCAGCCACAAACAGATGAAAACACTTGATCAAGCTTATAAATTCATCACCAAAGAATTAAAATATACCTGCGACCGCCATGCGCTAAACACCTCGGGTATACTACGATTTCCACAATACCAGCATGAAATGATCCGTTTGGGCTTGGGATTATATGGAATAGATACCACCAACAAAATAAGTGGTAAACTTCAAGAGGTTCTATCTTTCAAGGCTTCTATATCACAAATAAAGCATTTGACCAAGGGGGATACTATTGGATATAATCGCAGTGGAAGGGTCAAAAAAGATAAGAAAATAGCCATAATAAACGTTGGCTACGCAGACGGTCTCTTGAGAAAAGCGGGAAATGGTCGGTTTAAGGTATTAATAAAGGGTCATCTGGCTCCTACTATAGGAAATATTTGCATGGATATGAGTATGATAGACATAAGTAAATTGGATAATATGTCTGTCCATGATGAAGTCACAATATTTGGAAAAGGGCATTCTGTACAACATTTATGCAAGGCACTTGACACTATACCCTATGAAGTATTTACTGGGGTATCAGAAAGAATAAAACGAGTTTACAACCAAGAATAAAATTGTTAATTTTGCAGGATTAAAATTGATTTAGTCCTAGAGTTTCAATAAACTGAACAAATACAAATATTACCGAAAGATGAAATATATAATCTACATAATCTTCTTTTTTGCAGCTACTCAGATGCTTGCACAAGCTGATGACGATTTATTATTTACAGTAGAAGATTCGCCTGTATATGTTGGTGAATTCAAATACATTTACGAAAAGACAAATCAGGGCAAAGCCGACTACTCAAAGGAGTCTTTAGATGAATATTTGGAGTTGTACAAAAAGTTTAAGCTAAAAGTACAAAGAGCCCGTGACATCAAATTAGATACTATCAAATCTTTGCAAAGAGAGCTAGAAGGATACCGCAAACAATTGGCCAACTCTTATCTAATAGATAAGGAAGTTACAGAGAGATTAATGAAAGAAGTGTATAATCGTTCGCAAACTGATGTGAATATCAGCCACATTATGATTCAGGTTTCTAATGACCCTAGCCCAAAAGATACCCTAGCAAAGTATAATAAGATAATGGACATCTATAATCAGCTAGAAGGAGGGAAAAAGTTTGCTGATCTTGTTCAAATGTCAGAAGACAAATCTTCAGCCGATAAAGGAGGGAAAATTGGATATGTAAACGCTATGCTTCCAAATGGATTCTATCAAATGGAAACAGCTGCATACACTACTCCGGCAGGAACTTACTCTAAACCATTTCGTACACGTGTTGGATACCATATTCTTATGAACAATGGCACCCGTGACGCTAGAGGCGAAATGGAAGCAGCGCATATCTTGATAAGAAATGTGAATGAAAGTCTTCCTGGTATGACGGGAACTCGAAAACCAGAAAAAATTATTGAGGAGATATATAAAGAACTTCAAGAAGGAGCTACTTGGGAATCCTTAGTGACTAGGTCTGAAGATAAGACAAGTGCTAGTAATGGTGGCTCACTTGGCAAATTTGGTATAGGGAGGTTTGATCCTGACTTCGAAGACGTTGTTTTTGCTTTGGCGGAAGATGGAGATATCTCCAAGCCAATCCAATCCAAGGCTGGTTGGCACATTGTAAAAAGGATTAAAAAATTTCCGCAGCTCACTTATAAGGAAGAGAAAGGAAGACTACAAAACAAAATCAAAAAGGATGCTCGTTATCAGTTTGCCCAAACAGCGATGCTTAGTCGAATCAAAAGAGATAATAATTTCAAAGTGTACGATGCGGTGGTTAAAAACTTCAAGACTAGTTTAAGCGATGAATTCACATCTTATAAATGGAAAGCTAATTCAAAGCCTTCTAATAAGGTAATTTTTGAGTTGGGTGATGAAAATTTTGCCCTCTTTGAATTAGAAGAATTCTTGGAACAATCGAGCAGAAAGCGCCAAAGACTTGGACGAACCGGAGACGTGTCTTCTACCTTTGAAACGCTGTATGCAGATTTTGTTAATACCAAGACGCTAGAATATGAAGAAAGACAATTAGAGAAAAAATTCCCAGAATTTAAATACTTAATGAGAGAATACCAAGAAGGTATATTATTGTTTGAAGCCACGAAAACAGAAATTTGGGATCGCGCTTCACAAGATACTAGTGGTTTGGCAGCCTATTATGAAAAGATCAGAAAGTCTGATAAGTATAAATGGAGAGAAAGAGCGGAGGTTTCTTTTTATACCATCAAGTCTGAAGCTAAAGATCAATTAAATGCTATCCGAAAAATGGCCGGCAAAAAATCAACTTCTGCCGTATTGGAAAAATTTAATAAAGATGGAAAATCGATACTTACTGTAAGAAGAGATCTTTTTGAAAAAGGAAAGAACAAACTAATTGACGCTTTGCCTTGGAAGCCTGGATCTATCTCAGAGGCTGAGGTCAACTCCCAGGATAAATCTTTAATCTTTTTGAAAATAGAAAAGATAGTCCCAGTGACTGCTAAATCTTTGAGTGAAGCGAGAGGATATGCAGTGGCAGAATACCAGGACTACTTAGAACGAAAATGGCTAAAAGACTTAGCGACTTCTTACAAAATAGAAGTGAATCAAAAAATATTTGACAAAATGGTCAAGTAGGTATGACTAGAAATTTTAGCGCTTGCCTTATTATGAATTGCATGCTCCTTTTATGTAGCTGCAATCCACTAGAAAATCAAGGTGAGACAGAGCAAAAACAAGTACTCGCACAGGTATTTAATAAACAGTTATTTCTGAATGATTTGGACGGTATTCTTCCTGAGGGGTATAAGCCAGAAGATAGCACCATGATTTATAATGCTTATGTAGAAAACTGGATGCGCGATGCGGTTTTAATGCATGAAGCAGAACAGAAAATAGCTCAAACCCTTGACATTGATAAGCTCGTCAAAGACTATCGATCTACTTTAATACTGCACAATTACGAAGAAGTCATTGTAGAAACCCAATTGGATTCTACTATTTCTGAAACAGAACTCAATCAATTTTACGAGGCTAATAAGGATAACTACCAACTTGAGGACCCGTTGGCCAGAGTCTGGTTTATGAAAGTGCCCATAGATGCCAATGAAATAGTTCAATTAGACCTCTGGTGGAAGAGCGAAGACCTAGATGATCACTTAAATCTTATTGAATATTGTGACACCTATGCCGAGATATATCATCTAGATAAGGACAAATGGTATGAAATCGCTAAAATAAAACGACACATACCAACTAAATTGACTCCTTTGGGCACTTTTACTCAGAAAGGAGCCGATATTATGGTATCAGATGAGCGATACAAATACTATCTTCGTGTCTTTGAAATTATTCAAAAGAATGCGGCCCCTCCAAAAGAGTACATAGAGGAAAAGGCAAGGCAAATAATCTTGCAAAAAAGAAAGTCGAAATTGCTAAAGGAGCACAAGGAGAAATTGTACGAAAAAGAAATAAATAACGTAAAAGTATTTACCCAATGAAATATTTGATCACCAGTATTCTATTCATTTTACCCCTGTTCTTGTTTGGACAGCGTGAAAAAATTGACGATATCGTCGCGCAAGTGGGCGAAGAAATCATTTTGCTTTCAGAAATTGAAGAACAGTTTGCGCTAGCCTCTGAGCAACAAGGAACGGCTGTTCCACCAGAAGCCAAGTGTGGTATTATTGACCAACTACTTTCTCAAAAACTAATTCTGAATCAAGCAGCACTAGATAGTATTGTTGTTACTGATGAAGAGATAGAAGTGCAACTCAATGCTCGTATTGATCGGATATTAGGCTTTATGCAAGGGGATGTGAATCAGTTCGAAGCCTACTACGGTAAATCAGTGAACGAAGTAAAACAAGAATTCAGACAAGATTTGAGGGCTCAAATCACCACGGAACGTATGCAATCCATCATACTCGGAGAGGTCAAAATAACCCCTGCGGAAGTGAAAAATTTCTTTAGTCAGATTCCAGTAGATAGTCTTCCTTATTTTAACTCGGAGGTAGAATTAGGAGAAATCGTATACAAACCTAAGGTAAATGATGAAGAGCGCTTGAAAGCAATGAATAAAGCTCAAGAGATTCGTGACCGCATCGTTGATGGAGGTGAAGATTTTGCGGAGCTGGCAGGAACCTACTCTGCTGATCCTGGATCTGCGAAACTAGGAGGAGATTTAGGATGGGCTAAGAGAAATACTTTTGTCCCTGAATTCGAAGCATCAGCTTACACCCTTGAGAATGGAGAAATTTCAGAATTGGTAGAAACCGATTTTGGATTTCATATTATTCAATTGATAGAACGTAGGGGAAACAGTGTCAAGGTAAGGCACATCTTAATTAAACCTGAAATCACTGACGCTGATTTAAATTTAGCCTTCGATAAAGTAAATAATTTCAGAGGTGAAATTGCAGTGGATACTATTTCATTTAGTAGAGCAGTAAAAAAATACGGTGACGATTCTACACAGAGCTACAACAATGATGGTATCATGGTTAACCCAGCTACTGGAAATGGATTCTTTGAGATTGGTGACTTGGAGCCAGACATTTACTTTGCTATTGATACGCTTGAAATCAATGAAATGACATCTCCAATGAAATTTCAAAGCCCTTCAGGAGAAACGATGTATCGTCTAGTTTTACTAAAGAGTAGAACCAAGCCACATAAAGCGGACTTAGCGCAAGACTACAGTCGTATTCAAAAAGCAGCTTTAGAATCCAAGAAAAATATTTTTATTACTAATTGGGTGGAAGATAAAATCGGATCTACCTATATTCAATTTGAAGATCCATATGGCACTTGCCAACCGATTTTAGAAAGGTGGACGAAATCAAATTAGGTGGTTTTTAGATGTTAATCTAAAAAAGGCCCTTGCTCGACTTTGTCGAGCAAGGGCCTTTTTTGGTTTTGTACTAGGGGTTATTATTTGACCCCGTGCATAAGACGCTTTACAACTGGGTTTAATAAAATACCAATTGTACCTAAGGCTATCGGCACTATAGTAAAAATCAAAAAGAAAGTAGTTAGCGAATACTCACTCGTAATCTCTTCAATCTTTCCTCCCATCAATCCAGCGAACTTATTACCTATTGCAATCGCAATATACCATACCCCAAACATTAAGGCTATCATTCGTCCAGGGACTAACTTACTGATATATGAAAGTGCTACAGGTGATAAGCATAATTCTCCAAGCGTATGAAATAGGTAAGCTAGAATTAACCAAATAATACTTACCGTTGCTACCTCTGCTCCAGAAGGAATAGACATTGACCCAAAGGCCAAAGCTCCAAAACCGACTCCAAGTAGTATTAGTCCTAATCCATATTTAGATGCGGCGCTCGGATTGTATTTACTCTCCCACCATTTTGAGAATAATGGTGCAAACATAATAATGAACAAGGAATTCAAAATACCAAACCAGGTGGCTGGGATTTCAACTTCATTTTCTTTAATTGATGTTACAGTAGCTGTAATGATGGGGGAATCTTTCCCAGAGGAAGCAACAGCGTCTCTAGCAATCTTAGATTTTTCTGGATTCAAGTAAATCAGCTTTCCTCTTACTTCAATCAAATTTAGTTTATCTCCAATCTTAATATCACCAGGCTCAATAACAGTAGTCTGCTTGTTTACAATTTTTGCGTTAGCCGCAGGTTGAGACGATTCTAACACATTTGTATAAGTTGTAACTGGCTCCCCATTATCTCCAGAGGTGACAGACTCTATTGTAGGGTAATCAACTACTAATGCATTCGAGCTAAGGTTTCTATTTATCATCCAAAATATAAGCGCCCAGATAATAAGGAAACTACTTCCTAATACGATATTCGAAAACTTATATTTATTGAAAGTCTGCCCAAATAATTTAATTAATACCCAAGTGATAATTCCTACTGGAATAACTGTAATTAGGATATTGACTATATTAAAAATAGTAGCCCATGAACCTGACATTATCCTTCCAGTATAACTATTCGCAAAGATTGTCATAGAGCCACCTGCTTGTTCAAAACATGCCCAGAAGGTAACAGTCATAATGGCAAAAATGACTATAGCCATCATTCTATCCATCGTTTGCTTCGGATATCTTGCTATTCTTGACCCCAATAGAAACAGGAATATGAGAACGCCAGAAATAATGTAATACCCTGAAATATCTAAACCCCCAAACTTTAAAAAGTTCACATTTGCTATGGCAGAAAGCGGATCATTGATTATCCAAGTAACTCCAATAAAAGCGGCAATTCCAATTAATATCTTATCCAATTGTGTGAATGGATTCAATCTATCTTCGGCAAATTCTAGAATCGGCTCTGCTTCTTCTTTGACATCTGGTTCTTTACCTATATCACCAAATATACCTTGTGCTAGATAAAACTGAAGTGCTCCCATAAGCATAAATATTCCTGCAAGGCCAAATCCGTAACTCCAAGATACTTTCTCACCGATGTACCCACATAACAATATTCCTAAGAATGCTCCAGCGTTAACACCCATATAAAATATAGTGTATGCCCCATCCTTCTTCTCAGGAGTATCTTTATACATATGTGATATTATGGAAGTCATATTCGGCTTAAAAAGACCATTACCTATTATTAATAGACCAATTCCTATATATAAAAACATATGGGCAAATTCAATGGCCATCGATGCATGGCCTAAGGTCATAACTAAAGCCCCCCAAATTACTGCCTTTCGATATCCTATATGATTATCTGCTAAGTATCCTCCAAGAATAGGAGTCAAATAGACCATAGCTGTATATGTACCATACAATGCTAAAGCTTGACTACTCGTCCAATCCCATCCGCCAATTCCAATAGAACTCATAAGGAACAAAACTAGAATTCCTCTCATCCCATAATAGGAGAAGCGTTCCCACATTTCCGTAAAAAAAAGTACAAACAGACCCGATGGATGACCTAGAACTGTTGATTTAAAAATGTCGTTATTCGTATTGCTCATATGTAGTTTACTTTTTAATTCTTTAACTGTTTTCTAGTGCCCTGTCTCTATTTGCAAATCCTCCGCTCCATGGGTCAATCTTTTAAGTGGCTTCAATAACGCTAGCACTATTATTCCGAACAGGACAGTGAAAATAACTATGCCAGTAAATATCGTAGTTTCTCCAGCATCTGCTGCCGACTCGCCAATAAGTCCAGCGAGTTTATTTCCAAAACCAGTCGCAGCGAAATAGGCTCCCATCATAAATGAAGCGTATTTTAAAGGAGCAAGTTTCGTTATAAACGAAAGAGCAACTGGAGAAGCACACAACTCACCTATAGTATGAAAAAGGTAAGCTAAGACTAACCAATACATAGCCGATGATCCTGTTGCTTCATACTCTTGAGATGCAAATCTCATAAATAGAAAACCAAGACCCATAATGATTATACCAACTGCCATTTTAAATAATGAGGAACCTTCCTTACCTTTTAGTTTCCATCGATACCAAAATCCTGCAACAGCTGTACCTAGAGTGATGATAAAAAATGCATTGACAGATTGAAACCAAGATGCAGGAACAGTAAAGCCACCTAACATTCTATCTGTTTTCTGTTCAGCATACAAATTCATCAATCCGCCTGCTTGCTCAAATGCTCCCCAGAAAACAATTATTAATAGAAAGGATAAAAACATAACTAGCATTCTGTCTTTTTCAACCTTTGTAAGTGGTTTATTCATTGCCTCCCTATCAGGATTATCCTCTTTTCCTATATATTCTCCAACACCTTTAAGATGTTTCTGACCGAAAAGATAAACAGCCATTCCTAAAGCCATTCCAATACCTGCTATTCCAAAACCATAATGCCAGCCAATAAATTCTCCAACATAACCGACTATTAGACTTGATAAAAATGCTCCAATATTAATTCCAATATAAAAGATAGTAAATCCTTTATCTCTTCTTTCATCTCCTTGTTTGTACAACCCTCCAACCATTGTTGATATATTAGGTTTAAGGAGTCCTACTCCAAGTATGATTAGACCTAAGCCTGTGTAAAATGCCCAATCTTGTTGTATTGCTAAAACGGTGTGACCAGCGACTAATATTATTCCACCAATTAACACTGCTTTTTTCTGACCAGTTATGAAATCAGCTATTAAGCCGCCAGGAATTGAAGCTACATATACTAGCATGGTATACCATCCATACAATGCCAAAGCCTCTGGATCTGTCCATCCCAAACCTGGATTTTCGCCAATTGTTTTTCCTGTTATGTACAATACAAGAATGGCGCGCATCCCATAATAACTGAATCTTTCCCACATCTCTGTAAAGAAGAGAACATAGAGTCCCATTGGGTGTCCAAATAGGTTTTTTTGACCCTGAAACGGATCATTCGATAGATTGGCCATTGGTATGTAGATTTAAGGTTTTGATTTGACACAAAACACCAAAATAACCTTTTTACCCTATTCAACCAAACTCGGACGGTCTAATTTAACATTTGCTCTACTCCTACCCCTTCCAATTCTACCGTCCAACCTGCATTTTTGGCCATCAATTGGATGATCTCGATCATTTGGTTCCCTTCTACCCTAGCCTTTTCGAGTAAGCCTGCAGTTGCATCTCGCTTGCGAATAGCCTCCTTTGCAGACTTATTCAATGCCGTAAAGTCCTCTTTCGTAAAGGAATTAAACCAACTCTCCTCTATATTTTCGTACTTGATGTCATGATCTATCGCCAATACTTCCGGTTCTGGGAGCTTGGACAATCTGACGGTCTTCGTTTCAGAGTCCATCTTGATTTCCATCGTGGACATATCATAGCCCACCATTATCGTCCCAGTCACAAAGAGAGTTGCCTCTTTCGACAATTTATATTTATAGGGTAATGGATATAATATTGGAATCGACTTTTCACTCAGGCTATCAAATCGTTCACCATAAGTTCCCTCCACTGCTACTAGCTTACACACCGTTTTGATTTCCTCATAGAGAATATTTACGTCCGTCGAGGTCTGAACCGTAGTCTTGCTATTCATACCAAGATGCACGAAAAATCCAGCCAGAAAGGTCAGTAAAAACAGAATGGGCCAAATGAGTTTTTTCATAATAGTTTTGATTTTGTTTTGGGGCCTACCCAGTCTTTCGCGAAAAAGCGAATGTCTGGGTCGCTACGATTCGGGACTCGCCATGCGGCTCGGTGCTA
>CAYWOZ010000103.1:9920-11763 GCA_964458675.1 uncultured Saprospiraceae bacterium | reverse complement strand
AAGAGATAGAACTGAATGGAATAACTTACAATAATGTTTTTGTAAGCAATGAGACGAGCGAAGCTATTTTAAAGTATACATGACTATTGAAGATGGAATTATTAGAATTGAAGAATCAGATGGAATTATTTGGTCATTTATGGGGTATTAGTAAGATTAAAGTTTAAAATCTAATCAAATCTAAAGTGTCTCTCTATTATAAACAATAAAGATAGGATGCCAAATAAAAGAGATCCTATTTCACCTCAATTTCCAACTTCTTCCTAGTCTTTTTATCCTTGAGCACCAATACATTTTTACCTGGTGGTAAGAAGAGAGGCATGGCATCACGACTATTGCTAATCTCGATCACATCAAGAGGTACAGCAATCTCGATGTCTTCGTTTGTTGCATAGGCGATGACTAGTAGGGGATAGGTCATATTATATTGATCAGCATTGATCTGGAAAGCGCTTTTCTGATCCCCTTGCTTGAGCCAGGTTGGGCGGTTCTGAACGAATTGGGTACGTGGGTGAAAAATCTGCAAATCTGAAAGTTCTTCGACATCATTAATCGGCGCATTATACACCTTAGTGTACTTTTTCATGACGGCAGGGTAGTTGACATTGGCGAATTTATAGACCGGATGCTCTGTTGCAGGACATTGCTCATTCATGGTCACTTGGTCAATGGTGTATGGAGCCGTCTGAGTTATCTGTTGATACCAGTAGGCCATACTTCTGATATTATTTATTTCCTTTTTCTGCGTTTGGTTTTTGTGTGTGATGACCAAGTACTTTGCAGCCTTGTTTTTGCTAAATTGTCTATTGAGATTCATAGCCTTAGACCAGTTCGCAGAATTGATAGTTAGCTTAGGATCCTTAGGCGAAAGGCTCATACTTTTTTGAACTATTTTTTTGGCTCTATCCAATTCCACTGTGCTCGGATTAAAAGATACGATATTGAAATCTAATCGGATAGCTTCGCGAATCAAATCTCCAAATAAAGGTTCATCAGTATAGATACCCATATTAATGGTGGGGTGCCCGATACGATCTAATTTTTCTTTGCCATTGGTAAATGCCTCAATGGCCAAATGAGTGAAGCCTTTGTCACGAAAGACTTGAAGCAATTCTTTAGTCAAGATACGCGTCTGAGGATGAAGAGGGGAGTCATTGATGAAAACCAATCGCTGCTCTTTTATTTCCTCATTGATATATTGGACTGCAGAAATAGATTTGTGCTCCTTCAGAATGCTGCTGGGCTTACTTGTTTTATCTCTGAGTTGGCATTTAAAGATATCTTTATAGCGACCGATAAAATTGTATTGATAAGGTTTTGCATTGACATTTAGTTCATTGGAGAAACGATAAGATAGATCGGCCTCTGTTACATTTATTTGTGCCAGGTCTGTATTATCTTTAATAAGCTCTCCACTGGCTATGAATTCTACTCGTCTATTTTCTTGTCGTCCATCTTCGGTGAGGTTGGAAGCTACTGGTTTACTTGCACCTTTACCACTAAATTTCAGACGCTCGGCTTCGATTCCTTTATTGACGAGATAGTTGAAAACAGACTGCGCTCTATTCATGCTCAATTCTTGATTGTGATGAAACTCACCTCGATTATCTGTATGTCCAATTATGCTAATTTCAAGAGAAAGATTTTTGGTCAGGAAGCCATACACTTCATCAAGTGTTTTAAAACTACTCGGTAGCAGGTCGTACTTATCTGTTTCAAAGTAAATATTATTGAGACCATTTGGAGCATATTCTGCTGGGGTGAAAACTGTAGAGTGGTCACTAAATTTTATCACCTTGACATCATCTACATAGTAGTAACCCAATAACATATCAGCAGGATT
>CAYWOZ010000103.1:0-9820 GCA_964458675.1 uncultured Saprospiraceae bacterium | reverse complement strand
CCACAATAGGCCATCCAAAATTCCGCATAATATTCTACTCCTGGCTTTAGTTTCTGTCTAAGTTGCACTTTGAGATATTCCGACCAAAAGTCACCGTGTATCACAATCCCTGACATATTGTATCCAGAGAAAGCTTCAATGGGTTCGAATTTATTAGTCTTGAATCTGGGCGTTATCAAATCTGTGGAGGCAAGATTGGGTGTCTTCCAATATTTGCTAACATCAGAAAATTCATGACCATTGTCTAACATGGAAGTCGGCTTCTCTTTTGATTCCTCAAAGGAGAAATTGGGCACTAGGTTTTGTGCACAAGTGGATATACTTCCTAGCGTAATGCTAAGAATGAAAAATCCGATGATATAAATAATTATGCTATTTCTGTATCCCATAAAACCAGGGCATTTTATTTAAGAGGGTCTATATTAATTAATTACTATGATCAGCGATGATGACCCATTCCTTTTTTATTTTCTTCCATACTAAGAGAAAGTAGCCACTCGCATCGTCCAATTCATCTCTGGCCAGGGTATACTTACCAACGACCATGATTGATTTTTTGCTTAACTTTTCTGTTTCGATGATGTCAAAATGAAGCTTTCCCATGACCTTGCGATCAGGATAGCTATTCTTGTAATTATCTAACGTATTTTTATGCCCTTTTGTCACGCCTCTAGAGCCTATAAAGGTCAGTCTGGACGATTCCCAATAACCATTCATAAAGCCATCTAGGTCACCATTATTCCAGTCAGCGGCCTGTCTTTGCAGTATTTGCTGGACTTTAGCGATATCCTTGTCTACTTGAGCTTGCGCGAGATGGGTATAGCAGGATAAAATTAAAATTAAGTTAAAAAGTAGATATCGCATTATGAGTACATTTTTATGGTATTAGAATGCTACAATATAGTAATTTTGTGTCATGTCTGAATTTACAGAAATAGGAAAGTTGCTCAAGCCACATGGGGTCAAGGGGGAGTTGAAGTGTTTTATTGAAGAGGAATACCTAGAAGACGTGCTAAAGAGTGGATTAGTTTACGTTGCACAGGGCCAATCATCTATACCATATTTTATAGAATCTATTCGGAGTCAAAATCCTTTTTTGGTAAAATTAGAGACTATAGATAATAAAGAAGACGCGGTAATGGTGGCACACCAAAAACTGACTGTTCCAACCAATATTCTAAGTCGAATTATTGTAGAAGAATCCGACTTAGAATTTCACTTTCTTTCAGGCTGGGCTATGATAGATAAGGACTTGGGAGAAATCGGAAAAGTAGATCGCATCGAAGAATACCCACAGCAAGAAATGGCATTTGTGCAGCAAGGTGAAAAAGAATACCTAGTGCCTTTGCATGAAGATTTGATAGTAGAAATAGATAAGAAAGCAATGCGTATTCATGTTGAGCTACCTTTAGGTTTGATAGGAATGACAGAGGAGGAATAAACCAAAAAAAATGCAGCACTTGTTTCAAAGTGCTGCACATATAAAAGTTAATTTTCTTCTGTTACTTAAGCGCCTAAATAATGTTTTAGTAATTTACTTCTCGATTTTGTTCGTAATTTGTTAATCGCTTTATCTTTAATCTGTCTCACTCTTTCACGAGTAAGTCCAAAACGCTCACCTATATCTTCTAAAGACATTGGATGTTCGACGCCAATACCAAAGTACAACTTGATGACATCACATTGTCTATCTGTAAGCGTACTAAGAGAGCGGTCAATCTCTTTGCGTAATGATTCACTATAAGCAAGCTGTTTATCCGTATTGGGTGTACCTCCATTTTCTAAAACGTCTAGGAGAGAGTTATCTTCTCCGTCCACAAATGGTGCATCCATAGATACGTGTCTGGCAGCTACGCCTAAAGTAGTTTCTACCTCTTCGGTAGTAATTTCGAGCATCTCCGCTAATTCTTCTGGAGACGGCTCTCTTTCGAATGCTTGTTCAAGTTCCGAAAACGCCTTGTTGATCTTATTCAAAGATCCCACCTTGTTCAATGGTAAACGTACAATCCGTGACTGCTCAGCTAATGCCTGCAGGATAGACTGCCTAATCCACCATACCGCGTAAGAAATAAACTTAAAACCTCTTGTTTCATCGAAACGTTGTGCAGCTTTGATTAATCCTAAATTACCTTCATTGATCAAATCACTAAGTGATAGACCTTGATTTTGGTACTGTTTTGCTACGGACACAACGAATCTCAAGTTTGCTTTAGTTAACTTCTCAAGCGCTTCTTGATCACCTTCCTTAATCCTTTTCGCCAAGTCTACTTCCTCTTCAGGAGTTAGTAAGTCGACCTTACCAATTTCCTGCAGATACTTTTCCAGTGACTGACTCTCACGATTAGTTATGGATTTAGTGATCTTTAATTGTCTCATTAAAAAGTTTTTAAATGTTAAAAATCTTCAGCCCTATGCCGATAAACGACTTTGCTGATAAAATAAATATGGGTTGATTCGATATATACTATTCAATTTCCCATCATCAAATACAATTTTAAATGGCCACTCATTTGTAGACATTCTTGCAAGTTTGCTATTAGCAAACAAATAACCCGGTCAAATCTAGTATCATAATACTAGTCTGCCAGTTGGATTTTTTTTAATAACGGGAATTATAATCTCTATCAAGACAAAGGTAATCGCCTTAAGGTGTGGTTTATACATTGTTAAGGAAGTACTTTTTATCATTCTCTCAGTAGATACTACAAATCTACGTTGATTTAACATTAGAATCAATAAATCGCTACGATATTATTGACTTTTTTTCAAAAAGTTTCAAAAATGTCGTCATAAGTATTATGACTTATTCACGTATAAAACTTTGATTTATGAATAGTTATTATCTATATGTATGCATCTAAGCAGGTATTATTTTGTATTATTCGGTTTTAATACGTATGTTCCGACCTTGTTAAACGTGGGCTATAGCTGGAATTTGCTTAATCAGCCCACAAAAAGTTAAGAAAACTGAATACCCATAATGGCAAAAAAGAAGAAGTCAAAATTAGAGCAAATAGAGTTAGAATACATTTTTAGGGCATCTCCCTCTATACTTTACCAATTTTTCACTGCCCCATCTTGTCTGATTAGATGGTACTGCGATGAAGTAGATATTAACGAATCAAAATATAGTTTTGTCTGGGATGGATATCCAGAAGAGGCAGAATTGCTTGAAAACGTTGAAAATGAAAGACTCCGCTTTAGATGGGATGAGTCAAATGAGGATACTTATTTTGAAATTAGAATGAGTAAATCTCCAGTTACTTCTGAGACTATTTTAGAAATAACAGATATTATAGAACCTCATGAGGTGGATGAGCAAAAACTACTTTGGGAGAGTCAAATCAAAAAATTACGCCAAGAAACGGGCGGATAGAATCGATCTAGGCTTCTGCGTCAACGTTAAAATCTTCTTCTAAAGACTGGTTAGTTATGCTTATAACTGCCATTTTGATGATCCAGAGTATCAGGAGGCCTCCAACGAAATATGTAATCATTGCAACGGATTTTAAATTGCCAAACTGCATTCTATTTGGTAAATCAATTAATAAATATCTTTACAGGTATTGCCTGTCTTTGTAGTGTTGCTGGTATTATTTGTTCTTTGCTGATAGGAGCTTCGTTGAGCTATTTAAAATGAAAAGGCACTATCAGAAGATATGCGGTTTTCAATAGATTACTAGCTTTACATACAATATAAGTATGTAAGCGCCTGAACACCATACCACAAAATTGGTATTTTAAGTATATAAAATAAATGATATGTATAAGTACAGAAAATTTACACTTATACAGCTAATTTGAAAGGCGATTATTTCGTCAAATTCTAATCTACGATGAGCCCAAGAGATTTTGCTCTTTCTTCCCACTTCCTACGAGCGAGTTTCTGCATATCCTCACTATTATCCGATTCATCCAGAATCTCTAGACCAAGCAGCGTCTCAATCACATCCTCCATAGTCACTACACCTTCTACGCCACCATATTGGTCAACAACTAAAGCAATGTGCTCTCTAGCTTCATTGAGCTGATTGAATAATGCAGGTACAGCCAATTCTTCTTTAACGACAATGATATCTCTCATAATAGTAGAAAGTGCCTTTTCTCCATTACCTTTTAGAATATTGTCTAAGAGTTCATCTTTTAATATGTATCCAGCGACCTTATCTAATTCTCCATCGTAAAGCGGGATTCTAGAAAAACGAATGGTAGGATGCTTATCATAAAAAGATTGCAAGGTTTCTTGCTTTTCAGCTGCCATCATTACCGTACGAGGAGTCGTAATACTAGTAGTCTGAATAGAATCAAACTTCAATAGGTTATTTATTATTTTAGATTCGCTAGTCTTGATTACCCCTTGCTTAACCCCAATATTTGCCATGGCGGCAAAATCGGTTCTGCTCAATACACTTTTTGATTTATCCTTTTTGAGCATTTTAGTAATCAACTGAGATACCCAAACGAAAGGAGCCAATATGAATGAAATAAAAGTTAATGAACGCACTGTAAAAGGTGTCAATGATTTCCAGTTATTTGCTCCAATAGTTTTTGGAAATATCTCAGATAAAAATAGAATCGCAATGGTCATAAAACTAGCTATTAATACCTCACCATTGATAGGCAAAGGGTATCCAGCCAAGCTTATTTCTCCAGTTCCAAAGACCTTACCCGCTTGCGCGCCAACCCCAATCGCACCTACCGTGTGCGCTAAAGTATTTAATGTGAGTATCGCGGACAAAGGCTTATCTATCTCATCTTTGTATTCCTTTAACTTAGGAGCTACAGGATGATTTTGGGATATCAATACTTCAGTATGTGATGGGGTAATACTTAAGAGCACCGCCTCCCAGATTGAGCATAAAAAGGAGAATACTATGGAGACGCAAAAGAAAACTATTAATAAGAACATAGCGTGTTTATTTTACTGTATACATTTACTTTACCCAAGTAGAAGATATTTGTTTCTATTCGTGGTACATATTAGAAAGTGCAAAGATAGGAATACATCTGAATACCAGTGTATAATCTATAAAATGAGTGCGATACCCTACTAAGCTTCTTTCTAGGTATATAGCATAAAAAAAGCGGGACAAGCCCGCTTTTTTTAATTGAAATACTAAAAATAAAGATTACCTAACTTTAATTTTCTGAAATGGAATCAACACTTCCCCCTCGCTCATCTCATTCAAAATCTTGACAGAATTGATAGACACACCATACTTAAGGGCGATATCTTCAATTGTTTCATTTTGACCTACTGTATGATAGATGTGCTGATTTTGATAATGGTTTAATAAGTCCTCTGATGATTCTGGTATTTTCATTGAAGAACCTCCTTTTGGCGTGTAATCGGTACTTGGTCTAGCCTGAATGCTTACAGGGGGCTTTGCAGTATCTAAGTTATCGCTACTATTTGGAATCAATAATCTCCATCCTGGCTTTAAGTAGTTGCCAGTGATTTTGTTTAAGGTTTTTATATCCGCTACTGATACATTGTATTTTTTAGAAATTCCATATAGCGTTTCTCCTTGAGCTATATAATGATACTGTCTCTTTATGGATGGAATACCCACTACTATATTAGTCTTTGCTGGTCCTCCACCTTTGCTGACAAATTCATTCGCCGGGATGATTGAAGCGGATTGAGATATTGAAGTCGCCGCCTGAATTCTCAACTGAGTACAAACATTGATTTCATTAGTGCTCAATCCATTCCATTCCATAATCTGCTGAATACTCACGTCATAGAGATTCGATAATTTGTAAAGTGTTTCACCTTTCTTTACCATATGGTAACCTGTGCGAGGAGTCGCAGCGCAGTCAACAGATATTGAATTTTGGGATGTATTTTGAGGGAAAATTATTTTACTATCCTGAGGTTCAAGTGTTTCATCTATAATGATAGGAGCTACCTGTTTGTAAACTATCTTTGGTTCAGCGGGCTTAGTTGCTTGAGTAGTAGCCACTTTTTCAACTGGTATTATTTCTTCAGTAGTTGTCTCCACACCTTTCTCTACAAATTCTGTCTCTTCTTCCTTAGGCAGATTCATGACCATTTCAGTTGTTGCTGTAGTGGTTTGGTAATCACTGTTTACCATTAAACCATCTTCATATAGAATACCACCACATTCCCCATTGGCTGGCTTTGCAGTATTTCTATCATAGTATATTCCAGTATCTGCATTTCTAAAAATATGCATACAAGTTTGGATGGCCACCGATTCTTTTGCTCCAGGCAATGTCGTCATAGGTAGCGTAGAAGTGGTGGTGCTAGGTTTAACTTCTATTGGTTTCTCTATCTCACCTTTTTCATTGAATTCTGACACCTTTTCAGAGGTAATAGTCTGATCACTGACTTCTGTAGAAGCAGTAGATTCAGCGTTTTCAGTAGTCTTAGTACACATTTGATTGAAGTACGTCATCAAAGGCATATCATTGACAGTTTGTACTTCCACTTCACGCAGATTACGATTCAATTTTTTTGAGATAGTATAGTATCTAATCACACCAAAGTTAGGTACAATTACCATTTCGTTTTCACTAAGATTTCTACCTTTAGAAGACTTGTAGAAGTGATATTCCTCCGGGCAAATCACATCGTCAGCAAAATTGAATTTAACCTTAGACTTGAGACCATAAGTCAGCAAGTCTTGATCAGTATTAAAAGTACCTTGATCAAAATTAAAACCAAAGTCTTTATTACCATATGCTAACTCATCTTGTGAAGAGAAAAAGTAGGACACTGCAGTAACTTCACTTATGCGATATTTGCCATCCGCTAGAGAAACCACGAAGATATCCGTCAATCCCGAGTTAATTTCTTTGACAAATTGTTCATCCCAGATAAGTTCATTACAGTTTTTAGTACCTATTGGCATATCCTGTAAGATTTCATCTCCGTCTTCACTAATCTCGAGCCTGATGTACTCGTTTTCATTAGCCTTGATATTATAGCTGATGAGATTTGCCGTAGTTTTTAGCATATAATCAGCCGTCAAAGTTTTTTCTTTGGAAGATAGCTTGTCCATGCATGAACCGTCGTGAAAAACATAAATTTCGCCTGCAAAAATACTAACACAGAATGCAAAGCTAAATAATAAGGAAAGTGGTAATTTTTTCATTATAAACTTTTAAATCAATGAATAAAAACGGCGTGCTTACGCCATTCATTATCGCATAGTAGTTTATAAAGGAGGGTGCTTATATTCTCAAACTTGAATATAAAAACGCAAGATATTATAAATAATTGTAATATATAATATAATTAGAGTTTTTCTTTAAGGGTGAGGACATCATTAACCATATTGTTTATTTGATGGATGATTTGGGCGATCCCCCTGCTGTGCCTCCACCCAGCGCAAATGGGGTCGGGCCCCTCCGGACTCGCTATTCAGCTCGGTATCCATATTCGTAACTCATATGGACACTGACCATCAAAATGGTCATCCTCCATACCCCTATCGCAAAAAGGCAAACTGGTAAAAACTTTTGCTCAAATGAATTGCTATACTTTTTGGATTGACTTAATCCCAACTATAATTATTTTCGAAATAAAGCAGCAATTAACCTTATGGAAATTATCCAAACCTATGGGACTACTTTGATAGAAATTAGTTCAGCTATTCTCATCTTACTCGGATTCGAATATTTTAATCGCAAAAATATTAAAGGATTTTATGTAATGGCTGCTGGACAACTGTTAGCCACAGGCATATGTATTTTGGCGTCCCTTTGGTTTTTGTCATTTATGCATTTTGTGAATTTCCTTATGCAGATTAGAGGCTACCAAAAGTGGGTAAGAGGTAAAGAGGTTGAAACATCAAATTCTTGATAGGATATAGCACAAATTATTTCCCAGAAAACGCTACTTTTAGGAACAAAAATAAAACGAATGAATAAGATACAATTCTTTGGAGCCGATTGGTGTCCAGACTGCAGAAGAGCAAAAGATTATTTCAAAGAGCATAACATCGCTTACGAATTCACAGATGTGGATTTGGACCAAGAAGCTACTAAAAGAGTAGAGAACATCAACAACGGTAAGCGCATCATTCCGACCATTATTATAGAAGGTAAATCCTATACCAATCCAAATAATGATCAACTAGATGCTGCACTTGGTATCAATGATGGCTATCGTATTATATTATATGGTGCGGATTGGTGCCCTGATTGTAGAAAGTCAAAAGCTTTTCTTGATGATAATAGTATCAATTATCACTTTATAGATACGGAGTTAAATCAATGGGCCATCCCTATCATTACAAAGCTCAATAATGGGAAGCGAAGAATCCCTACTATAGTAATCAATGATGACACAGTCTTAGTAGAGCCTTCCAATGAAGAATTGCGTCAAGCGTTGAGTATTGTTGAAGTAAAGGAAGAGCGAGTTTTCGATACCATTATTATAGGTGGAGGAGCAGCTGGTTTGACTACTTCTATATATGCACAACGAGATAGATTCAATACCTTGATTCTCGAAAAGAAGACCATAGGCGGTAATGCTTTTGTTACCCAAAAAATTGAAAACTATCCTGGTTTCACCTCTATTTCTGGACCCGACCTTATGGACAAGATGGAAGAACAAGCACGAACCTATGGAGCAGAGATTAAGACAGGAGAGAATGTTATCTCCATAGAAAAAGAAAAAGAATTGTTCAAAATCAATACAGAGACTAAGAACTACAAGGCTAAGTCTATAGTTTTGTCTACTGGATCTACGTATCGTCAGCTTAATATACCAGGAGAATCTGAGCTCATTGGTTCAGGTGTACATTTTTGTGCTACCTGTGATGGAGCATTTTACAGAGATAAAGACATTATAGTAGTCGGCGGGGGAAATTCGGCTTTAGAAGAGGGGATTTTTTTAGCAGGCTTCTGTAAGAGTGTGAAAATAGTGCAGTATGGTAAAGAGTTTACTGCCTCACAGACTTATATAGAAAAGCTTAGTTCTATTGACAATATCTCTACCTATATGAATAAGAATTCATTGGAATTTATAGCGAATAAAGAAGGTTTATTCGAAACGCTCCGGGTTGAAGATAACGATACAAAAGAAGAGCTTCTTTTAAATGCGGATGGGGTGTTCATTTTTATTGGACTCATACCAAACACGAAATCCTTTGAGAACCTTATTGATTTAAATGAGAGAGGATTTATCAAAACATCGGGTTTAGGAGAGACTTCTATACATGGAATATTCGCTGCTGGTGATTGCCGTGAAGGAGCCATTGCCCAGGTCGCTGCAGCGACAGGGGAGGGAGTCTTGGCCAGTTATGGGATAAAGGCTTATCTTAAATAGATTATTCCATATCTTTGAGTTTCATCTAGATATCAAACAATTAAATAAGCTAAATCAATGGCTAAGAAGAAAGGAACGTCGCTCAATTGGGATGACTTCCAAAAAATGGGCAATCCAGAAAATGCACCAGAAGAACCTCAAGAAGAAAGATTGAAACCTAATCATTTTGTTGCCAAGTCCGTCATCCGAGTTCATTTAGAAAAGCGAAAAGGAAAACCGAATTCCATAGTCAGAGGATTAGATATGACCAATGCCATGATGAAGGATTTCGAGCGAGAGCTCAAATCGTTTTTAGGAGTAGGTGGTTCGCAGAAGAATGGCGAAATTATTATCCAAGGAGATAACCGAGACAAAATCATAGATTTTTTTAAAAAGAAAGGTGCGAAGGATATCAAAAAATCAGGAGGGTAGAAGGGAATGATGAATTATAAATGTTGATTTATGAATTCAAAAAAAATCGTGCACCAAAAATAAATCATAACATCCGTTACCGAAATGTAAACCCGCGTAGAGACGGAT
>CAYWOZ010000102.1:0-11827 GCA_964458675.1 uncultured Saprospiraceae bacterium | reverse complement strand
TTTTTGAAAGGTTACCCACCTATCATACCACTTTCGGTTTACTTGCGCTATGTACAACACACTTACTAAGCCTTCCTTCAGACCCTGCCATTGCCAGCAACGCCCTTGGCTTCGCATTGACTTCCATCAAGTTGGGCATCAGGGATTCTTGCATCCCTTCGGGAGTTTGCACATGCTGGGCAAACAAAAAGAGCTACAATTTTTACATTGCAGCTCCTAATATTATTTGAATTTTTATTTAAACCTTAGTATGGCTTAAAGATTACTCTTCTGTGGCTAGGATCTTCTGGAGACTTTCCAGGAAGTAGTCTATTCTCTCCAAATCCTATCGCTCTTAATCTAGAACCATTAATACCTTTACTAATCAAATATGCTTTACAAGCTTCTGCCCTTTGTTTAGACAATTTTAAATTTCCTTCTTCTCCTCCAGAGGCATCAGTATGCCCTTCAATACTTATGTTTGTTGACCTATTTTTATCTAAAATAGTAACAAGCTCGTCCATATCAGATTGAGATTTAGGCTTTAATATAGATCTGCCTTTTTCAAATTCTACTGATTTCAAATTATCAAGTACAACCAATTCTTTCTTATTAAAAGGGCAGCCATTATTTTTAGGGTCTCCTTTTATGTTTGGACATTCATCCAAATGATCAAAAATTCCATCTCCATCACTATCGGGTGGACATCCACTCTTACTTACAAATTTAATATTTGGACAAGCATCATCTCTATCATATACACCATCTCCATCACTATCTGCTGGACAACCTTCATTGGCCTCTACTCCAGCCAATTCTGGACATCTATCATTTGCATCATATATTCCATCATTATCAGCATCTGAAGGACAGCCTCTATTGGCTGCTATTCCAGCAAGATTAGGACAATTATCTTCTGCATCAAGTATTCCATCATTATCTGAATCCATATCTGCTACTACTGCTGCAACAGGAGGAACCATTTTATTTAAATCAGGAGTTTCTCTGCCCATTAGCATATACCAGAACAGCCATATAAATAATAAGATAACTGCAATAGCAATTAAAAAATCGTCTCTTTCTTTTTTATTGGGAAAACCAAGTAAGTGATTACTCATCGTGTGTTTGTTCTATTTCGCTTAGCGATGTACGTTTGATATCTATTAAGACCATAGACATGCTCTGAAGTAACGATTTGAAGCTATAAATACCTTTTTAAATAGCATTGCTCATCACTTTATTGGGTAGGCGAAAGTAACATTATTATTTATTTAAATAATGTAAAATCGCCTTTTATTAGAGATTGTTGGCCATCTCTAAATTGAAAGATGATTTCGTAGACATATACTCCTGGAATGGCAGGTTCATTTTTATACACTCCATCCCACCCTATTTCAGGCTGATTTGGAATACCATTTTCGATGGAATGCACTTGATTACCCCATCTATCATAGATTCTATAACTCACTATTTGAGTGACACCTGGTGTTTCACCAAATGGAAAAATTCTATCGTTTATTCCATCAAGATTAGGGGAAAAAGCATTGGGCATAAAGAAATTTTGGCAATCTTCCGAAGTAACAAAAATGCTAGCTTCGTCTGATCCACAGTCATTTTCAATCGACACTATATACAGACCTTCTCTATTTACTATTAGACTATCTCCTGTGCTCCCATCATTCCAAACAAAGTCCACGCTTGCATCTACAAATGGTCTCAAAATAAAACCTCCACTTCGCTGGCAAATAGTTGTATCATTTCCGAAAAATACTTGAGGGGGATCATTAAACCTAATAACAACACCATCCTCAACTACACAAATCTCATTTACCGTAACTGTCACCACATATAGTCTGGTTCTATTAGCCAGTATAGAGGTATCTGTACTTCCGGTAGACCATGCATAGTTTGTAGCATTAGGAATAGTAGCATCTAATATGATTTCATCTCCAGAACATAATTCTTGATTGGGGCCCAAATCTACTTGAGCAAAGGTCGAGTCTACAGTGACATTTACTGTGTGTACAAGTGTTTCATCGCAGTATCCTGTTTCTATTTCTAATAGATACGCCGTGCTAATTTCAGGAGAAGCTACTACGTTTGCAGCGGTAGCCACGTTTAGTCCTTCTGCGGGGCTCCATAGATAACTTTCAGCTCCTGCAATAGCATTTAATATAGCTGTCCCACCTTTACAAAGTACCACGTCTTCTAACCTATCCGTCAAACTACTTATTTCTATACAGACTTGTTGATTATTAAAACTTTGAAAAGATCCAGCTGAAAAACCATAAAACACATTTGCATTACCTTCAAAAACTTCATTCACAAGATCGATTTGAAGCTGGATTTTTAGCTCACAATCAAACCATACGGAAAACATATTTGTAGCAGGTTGCCAATCAATTTTCACTTGGTGCCAAGCATCGTCTTCAATATTTCCAGATGGATTCGAAATGATAGGGCCTTCTAAATTGTTAATACTATTATGATTAAAATCCCCATTAACACTAACCGCTATATGATCAAAAAGGGGGTCTCCAATTCCCTGCTCAATATTTTCATAGGTATCAAACTCAACATTAAGAGATAAAGTATTATTCCCTATTCCATAAAGCGTATCTAAAGAAGCATCAATCTCATTGTTACTTTGAAAAAAAAATGAAATTCCATTTCCGCCTGAATCTTCCTCTCCAAAAAAAAGCTCTGTATAAAGAGTTAGCGGTTCTTCTAAACTGAGAGGGCGATTTGAAGTGATTTTTCCAAAACCAATAATAGAGTCTTGTGTAAGCTCGTAACAAGATGTAGAAGTACGAATAACACCACCATCTATAGTAAATTGAGCTTGTAACCCAATGCTAAATATGAATGTTATGCCTAGGAAAATAATACTCTTCAAAAACAAAAATAAATCATTATTTAATTAATCCTCCAATTATTAGAATTGCAGTGGCGGGATTTGTTGCCAATGGCACATTATGGACATCACATATGCGCATCAACATGTTTACATCAGGCTCGTGAGGATGTTTATCAAGCGGATCTCGAAAAAAGATAACTGCTTTTATTTCACCAATTGCTACCATAGCGGCTATTTGAGCATCCCCTCCTATAGGTCCACTCAAAAGTCGTTCCACTACTAGCCCAGCATTTTCCAAATGTTTTCCTGTAGTTCCTGTTGCGCAAATATTAGCTTCTGAAAGTATCGCTTTGTGCTTCATTGCAAATGAAACCATTTCCGGTTTTTTTCCATCATGAGCTATTAGCGCTAAATTCATATATCTTTTTTTTGGAATTCAAAAATAGTATATTACCGTCTAACATTTATCTAAGATGAGAAGTATTAATACAGTAGTATTTGATTTAGGAGGTGTACTTGTTGATTGGAACCCAAAATATGTATACAGAACTATATTTGATACTGAAGAAAAAGTAGATTGGTTTGTCACTAATATCTGCTCATTGGAGTGGAATGAAGAACAAGATGGGGGAAGACTTATTGAAGAAGCCAATAGAATTCTTATTGCAAAACATCCTGAATACGAAAAAGAAATACTGGCTTACTACGAACGATGGGAAGAAATGCTCAATGGCTCAAATGACGATGTTGTTGAAATATTAAAAACGCTAAGGAATAATCCAAAATACAGGATATATGCGCTTACTAATTGGTCAGCAGAAACCTTCCCAAAAGCACTAGAAAGGTTTGATTTTTTAAAATGGTTTGAAGGTATAATAGTATCAGGTAAGGAGCACCTCAAGAAACCAGATCATGCTATCTATGAATTATTGGTCCGTCGCTATCAAATCAACACCGAAAATTCTATTTTTATTGATGATAATCAGAGGAATGTAGATGCTTCTAACAGCTATGGTTTACCAGCAATTAAGTTTGATTCTGCTGAAAAATTACGATTAGATTTAATCGAAATGGGTATTGAATTATAGTTTAATTCTTATTTGACGGTCTGCTTTTCGGTCTCTAGCCTTTTGGCTTTTTCCCAAACTACGGATTGGCTTCCTTTAATGAATCTAAAGAATCCTTTGTAGACTGAGTAATTCATTACACAGAAGTAATACGGAATAAAAAAGACTTTGAACTTAAGCTTTTGTTTTTCGAACAAATATCCAACAGCCGCAAGCAAGTAGAAAGCTATTTGCCCCATCAAACAAAGTACAAAAAATGTACTCCCCGTCATGGCCAACGGAATATTCACTAAAAGTAGCACAATCAATGCTAATGGAGTTAAGGTCCACCTTAGAACTCTATGAGATATATATTGAAATGATAACACACCATATTTGAAAATATTCAACAAAGGGGTCAATCTCGAGATAGCTTGCAAGCCTCCAGCTGATATTCTTATTTTTCTTTTAAGCTCCTCTCCTACTGAAGCGGATGCACTCTCTACTGCATATGCTCCGGCCTCATATCTTACCACATAGCCTTTCATTGCTATTTTGAGGGTCATATAGAAGTCTTCTATGACTGTATCCTTAGGCACAGCTTGGTATAAATCGGTTCGCAAGGAAAATAACTCTCCCGCTGCTCCCACAACGCTATATAACTCAGAATCCCACTTCTTGAGGGTTGACTCATATTTCCAATAAAATCCTTCACCAGCAGAATTAGCAGAATCTTCTGCTTCCATACTAACTCGCTTTTCACCAGCAACAGCTCCAACTTTAGGATTCGAATAATGTGCAACTATATTTCTGATTGCCATTTTATTGACAAATGTATTCGCATCCGTATATATAGTAATCGGAGTATCAACGAATTCCATTATTCTCTCCACTGCCGCAATTTTACCTCTGCGTTCATCGCTATGATATAGGCTCCACTTCACACCTTCTCCAAAGGAATACTCATTAACTCTATTTGGAGTTTCGTCACTAGAACCATCTGTGACAAACAAAAATTCGATCTTATCTTTTGGATAATCAAAAGATAAGCAGTTATTAATCTTATCTTCAATCCAATCTTCTTCATTATATGCAGCAACAACAAAGGTTACTTTTGGAAGTTCATGTTCTTTAAAGCCTTTTATCTGTGGTCGACCTTTAGTTAAACGCTTGATATTGACCAGAATAGACAGTACAACTCCATACCCTATGTAGGTGTAGAGAATGATAAATAATGATATAAAGAATATAAATTTCAATGTGACTTATCGAATATAGTAAGGTCTAATTAAATGTACTAATCCTTTAATGGGCAATAGAAGTGCCAAAATACGTTATTTGGCTTTGACAAAACAGAATCACTAGTTTAAATTGAACTATACCTTTATTAGGTTTTTTCAATTCAAACAAATAAATAATATATATACATAGCTTGTAAACTGCTATAATTCTTATATTTGTGTTGATTGTTGGTATTAATTTGTGCTATACCGACGGAAACTAATTAAGAAATTTTTTAGTTAAGAGTTAATAGAGAAGTGTCCCTTGAACAATATCATCCATAAACCTACTATTTCCCCTGTATAGTACTAAGGACCTTCCAAACTTATAACACGATATCTAAATAAGCTATGTCACAGTATGGCATGATTTTTTTAGCATAAGATGCATTGAGATAATAGCTTGTGTTTTATTGTTGTAATGTAAATTTTTGATTGTGAAAAAAACAATATTAATAGTAGATGATCATGATAGTGTTCGCCTTATCCTAGGTAACATATTGGTTAAAAACTATGATGTTGTAACTAAGAGCGACGGTATCGAAGCTTTTGGTTGGTTACATTTAGGTAACGAACCTGATATGATCATTTTGGATATGGTAATGCCTAGACTTCATGGCATGACCTTTTTAAGTAATATCAAATCAAGTGGTTTATTTTCACACATTCCTGTAATAGTTCTTACAGGAAATGAGAATGAAGAATTTGAAAGCCAAGTAAGGCAAATGGGAGCAAATGGGTTCATAAGAAAGCCATTTAAACCTGATAATTTGAGAGAAACGATTGCCAATACACTGCGAAATTCGCAACTTGTTTAATGTAATCGAATAAATAGTGTTATGGATATTTTAACTCCTTCACTTCCCAAGATTGGGAGAATTAATACTAAAGAGATTCTAGTAGTAGGATTCGAGGATGATGCGTTTGCTGTATTAAGCAAGCACAAAAATGGTTCTCGCAATTATCATCTGACCAGAATCAATTCTTCTTTCCATGCTTTTCGAAAGCTTAGTGAAAGCTTGCAAAATGATGTTCCTAGCGAACAGCCTCAAGCTGTATTATGTGATATTGATTTTCTTAGAGAAGACTTTTTTAATCTGCTTAAGAAAATTAGAACTGATGCGCTCACTAAAAACATACCTTTCATCACTTTATCATCAAAAAATGCTAGGCTATCTATAAAAGAAGCCGCTTTACATGGCATAGATGACCACTTCTCTTTAATTAAGTTAAGATGGAGTGTAATTACCAAGAGAATCGAATTCTTGTGTCAATTTAAGCAAGAAATTGCCATGGAGGCCAACCAAGTAGCTGAGCCATTCATGCCATATAGTATCCCTTTTAAAAAACGTCTTTTTGATATATTCTTTGCTTGTTGTGTTTTAGTAGTATTGAGCCCTTTATTGCTCTTAGTTGCTATTGCAGTGAAACTAGAATCCAAAGGAGGTGTATTCTACCTTTCTAAGAGAGCCGGTTCAGGATACAAAACCTTTGATTTTATTAAATTTAGATCAATGTCTGCGAATGCAGACACTAAGTTAGTTGAACTAGCACACCTTAATCAATATGATGGAACTGTAAAAGCAACAGCACCTACATTTGTAAAACTACAAAATGACCCTAGAGTCACTAGAGTAGGAAAGCTAATCAGAAAGACTAGTATTGATGAATTACCTCAATTATTCAACGTCCTTCGAGGGGATATGTCTATTGTAGGAAACAGACCACTTCCCTTGTATGAGGCTGAACAATTAACTAAAGATCAGTGGATTACAAGATTTCACGCTCCGGCAGGGCTTACAGGACTCTGGCAGATATCCAAAAGAGGTAAAAAAGACATGTCTTCTGAAGAAAGAATCATGTTAGATATCGACTATGCTAAGAAGTATTCTATTAGAATGGACATCAAAATTCTTCTAAAAACTCTTCCTGCCATGATACAAGATGAACAAGTATAATCATTATCTTTATTAGATAGATTATTGGCTCTTTTTTTGATTCTATATAATGAAGCCCCTTTTTATTGGGTTTAATTTATAGCAATCTTGGTCTTGGCCTATTCTATTAAAAATTAAGATGGATTCAAATCAACCTCTAGTTTCAATTATAACTGTCAATTATAACCAGTTGGAGATAACGTGCGCGTTGTTTGATTCTATTCGTCGTAATTCTTATAAAAATATTGAAGTTATCCTAGTGGATAATGCATCTAGAGAAAACCCACAGAATTACGTTTCAAATAATTATCCCGAAGTTAAATTTCTTAGATCAGAAAAAAATCTTGGCTTTGCTGGAGGCAATAATCTTGCTCTCCCTGAAGTGAATGGTGACTATCTTTTCTTTGTAAACAATGATGCTGAAATAACAGATAATTGTATAGAAATTCTCTTAAGCCAATTTGCTGCAAATCCTAAGCTGGGTATCATTAGTCCAAGACTATGCTATTACCCAAGTGAAGAAACCAATCACAAACAGTTACTACAGTTCGTTGGTTGTACACCAGTTAATAATTTCACTGCTAGAAATAAGACCATTGGACTCTTAGAAGAAGACAAAGGTCAATATACGACACCTAGACCCATCCCATATATCCATGGTGCTGCAATGATGATTCCACTAGATGTAATCAAGGTAACTGGGCCAATGGACGAAATGTTTTTTCTGTATTATGAAGAATTAGATTGGAGTGAAAGAATAAGAAAGGCGGGATATGAAGTATATGTAAACCCAAATGCACTAGTATTTCATAAGGAGTCCGTTTCTGTAGGAAAGATAAGTACATTGAAAACCTACTACCTCAACAGAAACAGAATTCTATTCATGAGGCGCAATAAGAACCCATTTCAGGTTTTACTATTCGGGCTTTTCTTAGTTTTTGCTACGATACCAAAAAATACAATCTTGTTTGTTCTTAAAGGGCAATGGAATCATCTCAAAGCTTTTTACAGAGCTATTAATTGGAATATAACTAATCCAAAAAAAAGCGCTCAATGCCACAAGCTTGAGCAATTAACAACCGTTCCTCAATCTTAATTCATGTTGACCAGTATATTGATCACCGTCTTTACCGTTGTTGCAAGCATCATTATGTTTTTTTTAGTGTTGCCTTTTATTACAATCGTATTGTCGTTTTTAGGAGGTGAAAAAATCAAAACAAAAGAAATCAAAAAGGAATTTGATTTTGGCTGTATCATTACTGCTTATAGGAATGCAGATATTACTAAGCCATTAATCCAATCTTTACTTAGACAGAATTATAAAAATTTTGAAATATATCTTGTAGCTGATGATTGTAAAATCGAAGGTTGGGATTTGTTTGACGAACGTCTAACAGTTCTGAACCCTACTCCGCCTTTGAAGTTAAAAGCTAAGTCAATCATTCACGCTATTGAAAATTACAAAAGAAAGCATGACTACTCTGCTGTATTCGATGCAGACAATTTAGCTCATCCTGACTTTCTAAAGATCTTGAATCTTTACGCAAATAATGGAATGAGATCTATACAGGGTCAAAGAACGGCTAAAAATCTAGATACAATGTATGCCTGTGCAGATAGCACAGGTGAATTTTATAAAAACTATATCGAAAGATATGCTCCTTACTTAATCGGATCTTCATCTGTAATATCAGGATCTGGTATGGCTGTAGAGTATGACTTATACAACGAATACCTCAATAGTCCTGAAATTCAACAAGGCAAGGAGAAGTGGAAGAAGATGCTTCAAGAAGACAAAATTCTTCAAAACTTTTTACTCAATAAAAAAGAAAAAATCAGCTATGCTTGGGATGCGGTTATCTATGATGAAAAAGTAGTTTCAGGAGACCAGGTAGAAACGCAACGAAGTAGATGGCTGTTTTCATATTTCCAAAATCTGCCTAACTCAACTGGTTTTGTATTAAAAGGATTATTCGGATTAAACTTCAACCAATTCTTTTTTGGATTGATGACCGTATCTCCGCCGATGTTCATCTTATTGTTTATCGCAGTTATCTTTATGATTGGAGGTGTTTTTATTGCTCCTGCAGTAAGCGTTGGCTTATTTATAGCATTGGCTATCTTCAGTCTTAATGTATTGTTCTCTTTGTATTTATCAAAAGTACCTACTCAGATTTGGAGTGCATTATGGGGTCTCCCTCTTTTCATTCTAAGTCAAATAAAAGGGCTATTTAAGATTAGCAATCCAAATAAGAATTTCAAGCACTCAGAGCACACGCGTTCTGTTTCTATCGATGATGTTCTTAAAAATAGTCCAGAAAAGATTACCCACGAGTAAATCTTCTTGCTAATTTTGCTCGACCAATTGCAATTATGATTGCATTGTTCATAAACTGAAAAGCAAATTGCGCAAAATCGTAACCATATCTTTACTAATCAATATTGTTGGTCTAGTCTCTCTAGTGGCAATAGTAATCAATCAAGGTGGAGTTTCCAATATCCTATTCAAGCTCAAACATAAACATGCATTTGCGAAAATGGAAGACAGGAATTCAATTTTCGCTAGCAGTCCAGCTAGTATAAACAGCATTATATTTCTAGGGGATAGTATTACTGAATTTGGAGAGTGGTCAGAATTATTTCCAAACCATACTGTGCTCAACAGAGGCATTGCCGGTGATGGGATAAAAGGTGTTCAAAATAGAATACAAGAAGTCAAAAGACATCAGCCTCAAAAAGTATTTTTGATGATTGGAGTCAACGATCTCTGCTTTCATTCTTCTCTTGAAGTAGTTCCAATGTACAAAGAATTGCTCCAAATGTTGAGCTCAGATTTAAGGGATACTCAGATTATTGTTCAAAGCATTTTACCAGTAAATATCAGTATTTATAAAACTGGGACAAACAACAATCAAATCGACGAAGTAAATTCTCATATAAGCGCATATTGCGCTGATATCCAAATCCCATTTATTAATCTCTCTGAAGCATTCAAAACCCCTTATAATAACTTAAAAAAAGCATTTACCTCTGATGGTATCCACATCAATGGAATTGCGTATATAGAATGGGCAAATGCTCTAAAAACCTGACTACCAACAGAATAGTATGTTTTTCAATAGTATAAGCTTCTTAGTTTTTATCAGCGTATTCTTTATGCTGTACTTCTTAGTGAAAGGAAAGCTTAGGCTTATGCTATGCTTAGTGGCTAGTTATATTTTTTATGGAGCTTGGGATTGGCGGTTTTTGAGCCTCATAGTACTCTCCACTTGTATTGACTTTTTCGTTGGACAAAAGATGGGCGAAACGGAGGCAGAATCTACTAGAAAACGATTGCTACTTCTTAGTATAATAGCCAATCTAGGCTTTCTATTATTCTTTAAATATTTTGGATTCTTTATAGATTCATTCAAAGACATGTTGGTGTATAATGGGTTTGAAACCAATATGAATACCCTTAGTATTATTCTTCCTATGGGTATCTCATTTTATACGTTTCAGTCCATGAGTTACACTATTGATATTTATCGCAAACAATTAAAACCAGAAAAAGACATAATGGTATTTGCTACCTATATCTCTTTCTTTCCTCAACTGGTGGCAGGACCTATTGTTCGAGCAAGTGATTTTTTGCCCCAATTCACAATGGACAAAAAATTCAATTGGGATAGAATCATCCAAGGATTAGGACAGGTACTTTGGGGCTTCTTTAAAAAAGTCGCAATCGCCGATTCATTAGCTTTATATGTTGATTTATGCTTTGGTGCACCAGGAACTTATGGGTCTCTTCATCTGATAATTGGAGTTATCTTTTGGGCCTTCCAAATTTACTGCGATTTCTCTGGATACTCTGATATTGCGATTGGTCTAGCTAAAATGATGGGCTTTGACTTTCCGCGCAATTTCCGTACTCCATATTTTTCTAAAAACTTTTCGGAGTTTTGGGAGCGGTGGCACATCAGCCTGTCCAGTTGGTTAAGAGATTATCTATACATACCCTTAGGTGGAAATAGAAATGGAAGTTTTGGATCATACTTCTTTATAGCAATATTTTTTGCCATAACAATCCTAATTACACAGTGGTGGTGGTTAGTAATACCAGGAGCATTGCTCACTGGATTTTTATATTGGTATAAAGGCCGAGGTAGTAAGCAGGAAGCGAAGACTTTTACCTATCTCAACCTAATGGTCACCATGCTTCTAGGTGGTTTATGGCATGGAGCAGCTTGGACCTATTTGTTTTGGGGTTTTTTACATGGCTCCTACTTAATTATCCAACGACTATTTTCGAAACCATACAATCACATTTTAGATACACTACGCATACCAACTGTCATACAGAACTTGATGGCAATGGGAATAGTCTTTTTCGCAACTTGTGTGGCTTGGATATTTTTTAGAGCCAGTTCATTTGAAGACGCCTTTACTATTATCAACAGTATCGCCTCTCTAGCAGACTTTTCTTGGAGTGCAGTTTTACATAAGATAATTGTTGTCAAATGCAGTATACTTATTCTCCTACTTTTAGGAGTAGAGATTATGGCACAGCGAATCGATTTCAAAGCTATATTGGTCAAAAATCCAATATTTCGAATCGCTTCATTTGCGATGATTCTCTGGACCATTGCCTTTTTTGGAACTTTTGGGTCAAACGCATTTATTTATTTTCAATTTTAGATTAAAACATACCTTTGCAAGTAGTGGACGATATAAAGAATAAGGATACCA
>CAYWOZ010000101.1:0-11997 GCA_964458675.1 uncultured Saprospiraceae bacterium | reverse complement strand
AATTCATCTAACTTCTAAAATCTAATTTCTAACTTCTCCTTACTGGGCGTGGCGAAAGCCTAAGCGAGCCAAGCGGAGCGCGCTAGAGATCAGAGATAGAAACGGCATGCTGGTAGTTGGATGGGCGCATTGGGTGGTGCCAGCATATAGTGGATAGCTCGGTGCCGACGAAGGATGGCAGATCCCCAAATAATAAAATAGGTTTGAGGTACTAGGTTTGGTGCTTATAACTTCTGTCAATTATCCTTTGCCTCATCCCTCACACCTTATCCTTCATCCCAGCTGGCTACATTTTGTAATTCGTAAGTAGAGTATTAACTTACGCTAATGAATAAAAGTGGGCCTAAATATATTTTGCTCCTAAGTCTTATTGTAGGAGTATCGCTGAGCTTGACGAGTTTTGAAGGAGTGTCGCGAAAGCAAAGTACACCGAAGAAAATGGAAGCTACAGCCAATGAATCATTTAATAAGGTTATGCAAGTCATCACACATAAGCGCTGTATGAATTGTCATCCTTCTGGCAATATGCCGAGGCAAGGGGAGGATAGTCATCTGCATCATCTCGGGGTCCAGCGGGGCGAAGATGGAAATGGACTAGCCGGCTATACCTGTAATACTTGCCATCAGCAAGAGAACAATAATTTTGCAGGAGTTCCTGGGGCGCCCCATTGGGGTTTGGCTCCTGAGACGATGGCTTGGGAAGGGAAATCGCGTATTGAAATAGCGCAACAGATAATGGACCCTGCTCGAAATGGTGGTCGCTCCAAAGATGATATACTCAAACATCTAACAGAAGATGAACTCGTTCTGTGGGCATGGGAGCCGGGTGTGAATGGGGAAGGAGAACCACGTGAGTTGCCGCCTGTGTCTAAGGAAGAATGGATAGCGGCGGTGAAGGATTGGATAGCTGGTGGGGCGGTGATACCGGAGGAGCGATAGGTGAGATGCGGACGTGACGCGATACATCGCGTCTATACTGAGACTAGCTTTTTTTTAAGAGTAAGAGACTGTGTCTCGAAAATGGAAAGATTATGAAAATAACATTTAATATAAACGGTGCTTCTCGGTCGGTAGACGTAGATGGGAATACGCCACTACTCTGGGCTATCAGAGATGGTCTCGATTTGAAGGGAACTAAATTTGGATGTGGTAAAGCGGCTTGTGGGGCTTGTACGATTCATGTCGATGGACAAGCGATCCGTTCTTGTTCTTATCCCGCGAAGATGGCGGAAGGCAAAACGATAACTACGATAGAAGGACTGGGCGGAGATGGATTGCATCCTGTGCAGCAGGCCTGGAAAGAAGAAGTAGTTCCACAGTGTGGTTATTGTCAACCTGGATTTATCATGGCAACTGCTGCGATGCTCGAGAAGATTCCGAATCCTACCGATGAGGATATCGATAACAACATCATCAATGTCTGCCGCTGTGCGACTTACTATAGGATGCGAAAGGCTATCCATAGAGCTGCTGCGATTTCATCACAACAAAATCCGCAATAAGATGAGCAAGACAAATAAAAAGAAAGGTGTAAAGCGGAGAAAATTTTTGAAGTACTCTGGTGCTGGATTGATGCTGATGCTTGGGGGAACATGGTTGGCTAGTAATCCGATACGCAGGACTATTTTTGCTACTAGTGAGACGACCATTGGTCCTTATCCTGGAGATACCTCGCCTTGCCTCTGGCTGGAGATCAGTCCAGAAAATGATATCACACTATATAGTCCAAAAGTAGAAATGGGGCAAGGTACCTTTACGGGATTGGCGCAGCTGGTTGCAGAAGAATTGGAGGTAGCGGTAGAAAAAATAAAAGTGATGCACGCCGAGACAGGCTCTGGTAATTTGGATGGATTTGCTACAGGTGGTAGTATGTCTATCGCGACGCTTTGGAATCCGCTGAGAGAGATGGCTGCCATGATGAGGGAGATGATGCGTACCAAGGCAGCTGAGAAGTTAGGCGTAGCTGTTGGAGACTTGAGTCTATCGGAAGGGGTATTCTCAGCTGGTGGAAAAACGATGAGCTATGGCCAATCCGTAGACGGAGAGTCAGAGTGGGAGCTGCCTGATGTGCCTGAGCTAAAACCTAAATCAGAATTTAAATACATCGGTAAGGGAGTTCCTAGATTGGACTTGCATGACAAAGTAGTAGGTGCACCGATTTTCGGAATTGACGCGAGCTATCCGGATATGTTGTATGCCTCAGTGGTGCGTCCAAGACTAGTGGATGCGAAGATGTCCAATTTTGATTTTTCAGAAGCGAAGGGCATGCCAGGGGTGGTGGAGATTGTGCAAGAGAATGGATTTGTTGGAGTGGTCGCGCGCACTCATGTGGAAGCATTGAGTGCGAGGAAGAAAATCAAATTTGACTATTCGACGAATCAGACTTGGAATATCGCAGATATTAAAGAAAAAATAAAAGTAGGGAACGGTACCAAAACCATTATTCAAAAGAATGGAAGCAGCCCTGAAGACATAGATGGAGAAGGGGAGATCATGTCTATGGAATTTAGCTCGCCGATAGGAGCCCATGCGCAGATGGAGCCGAATGGCGCAGTTGCATGGTATAGAGATGGCAAGGTCGATATCAAGGTGTCCACTCAGGTGCCCAAGATCACACGCGATGAAGTAGCCAAGGTGATGGGTCTCGCTAAAGACAAGGTCAATATTATTCCTACGTATCTCGGTGGTGGATTTGGAAGACGACTGCATACCCCCAATGCTATCCAAGCCGCGATCATGTCCAGGGCAGTGGGTAAGCCAGTCAAGTCTTTTTTGGACAGGAAGCAAGAGTTTCAAAACGATACTTTCCGTCCTCCTTCTCATCATGTGATGAAGGCTAAGATATCTCCTGCGGGAGACTTGCTGGGGCTCGAACATTCTATCGCGAGCGGGGATACGCTATTCAATTATACGCTCATGCCAAAGATTGCCAACTCTGCGATGCGCGCGGATATCGGATCTATCCGCGGTGGTTCTATCATGTATGATGGCATCCCGAATCATAGAGCGGTGTACTATCATTCGGATTTACCTTTTGCGACTAGTTTTTGGAGAAGTCTTGGTTTGTTGGCAAATAGTTTTGCAATTGAAAGTTTTCTAGATGAGGTCGCGCTTAAGACGAATCAGTCACCAGTGGAGATGCGACTCAAATATCTAAAACAAGAAGATCCCTACAAAATCAGAATTAGAAATGTCATCAAGGCCGCAGCAGAAAAAGCAGGCTACACGGATGAGGTAGTAGATGGAAGAGCGATGGGATTTGCAGCGACTATAGATGCGGGCACTCCTTGCGCACAGGTCGTAGAACTATCTATCGTGGATGAAGAAATCAAAATCCACAAAGTCACTGCAGCGATGGACTGTGGTATTGCTGTCAATCCAGATCAGGTACGTGCTCAAGTAGAGGGTTGTATCTGCATGGGCATCAGCGCTTCGCTATTCGAACAGATGGACCTGCGCGATAATAAATTGTACCCTGTCAACTATGGTGCCTATGAGATGGCCTTGATGCGTAATACCCCCAAGGAGATAGATGTGGTCTTGGTAGAGGGGGCAGATTTTGCTGGTCCAGTAGGGGAGCCACCTTTAGGTCCTATAGGTGCTGCGATTGGAAATGCGCTTCGGCGATTGACTGGGGAGAGGTTGACTGATTTACCGCTGAAGTTGAATTAGGAAGGAGTAAACCGTAAAATTTAAAATGTAAAGGTGAAAAAGGTTAGGTGGGTACTTTTGAATTTTTTGCTAACACCTTGTACCTAACACCTCATGCCTCTTTTTATGGGCCCTCCTTCGGACCGCTATGTTCCGTAGCTCGCAGGTCTGCTCGGCCCTGCGCTCCGAGGAAAACGGAGCTTGGTCTCCCGATAAAATTCGGGACTACTGCACAGCGCTGGGCCAGCTAACGCACGGGGGCTGTGATAAGTAGATTTGTTTGTTGACTATAATAAGTTTTCTGGATATGCTTAATAGGAACACTTAGGATAGAAGTTGATAATCATAAATGGGAATGGGCAGATGAATGGTTAACAAAAAATAGAATAAAACTACTTACAACAATAAGTGATTACAACATATCTCTCCTTCGTCCAGAGACGTTGTATACTATCTATCATACGTTACCTTAAATAAAAAATTAAGTAAAGTTGATCAGCTGGATAAAAGACATATTTAAACTAAAAAAGAGAGAGCAGAAATTGCATCTACTCAAAAATGGCTTTGAAGTAAATGATGGCACCAGTATATCAAACATCAAATGGAATGAAATCGAAAAAATTGATGCATTTAAAAGGGACTTATTAACTGAAGATCAAATTTGCTTAGAAATTCATGTAGACAAAAAACAATTCTATTGCTCTGAAGATTTTAATGGATGGATTGAATTTGAAAAAGAACTGCAAATTCGACTTGCTGAATTAGATAAGAATTGGCTTAGCAAGGTTTTACAACCACCATTCGAAGAATCACGGATAACTATATTTCCCAAATTAGAATATATTTGTTCAGTATGTGGTGAAAGTCATAGAGAGTGGCCTGCATTAACTTTTTATTCTCCAGCTTCTTATAATGAATTGACGATGGATGAAAAGAATTCAATTGGAAAGCTTGATTCCGATTTTTGTATAATTAAATATGAAGATCAAATTGACAAATTTATCAGAGTTGTGCTTAAACAAAAGGTCAATGATTCTGATCAAAATTTGGATTATGGATTATGGGTCTCATTAAGTGAAAAGAGCTACTCCAATTATACCGCAAACTTCAGTAATAAAAACCATGAAGAAAAATATTTTGGATGGCTTAATAGTAGAATTCCAGAATATGAAAACACGATTAATATCCCAACAACTGTACAAACAAAACGAGGAAATGAAAGACCAGAAATTATTCCACACGAAGATTTCGATCATGAATTTGTTCGAGATTACTATAATGGAATAAAACGAGAAGAGGCTGAGAAACGGATACATGAAATGATGAAAAACGAAAAGTAACATTAATTCATGCCTTGCAAATCGGTACTTTGTTAGTTTAAAAAGACGAAAAAATAATATGGAATTAGGACTAGTATTATCATTTCTGGGAGCATCTATTCTTTTGACGTTAATGCCCGGGCCAGACAATATTTTTGTTTTAACGGAGAGTTTGACCAAGGGGCAGAGAAACGGGATATTAATTTCTGTAGGATTAGGTATGGGGGTCCTGATACATACCTTAGCTGCAGCAACAGGATTATCTATTATTATTCAGAAATCCGCTTTGGCATTTTCTATCATTAAATATTTGGGTGCGCTTTATCTTTTTTATTTAGCATTCCAAGCTTTTAAGGAAAAGCCGTTTACTCTACATTTTGAATCGGAAGCTAACAAAGAAAAGCAAGGAGCTGTATCTCTGATAAGAAAGGGGATCTTTATGAATGTGCTCAATCCTAAAGTTTCATTATTTTTTATTGCCTTTTTGCCTCAATTTATAAGTACCAATGGATTTAGTGTAATCATTCAAATGATTATTCTTGGGGTGATTTTTATGGTGCAAGCTATTTTGATTTTTTGTGGGATAGCCATTTTGTCAGGGAGATTGACTAAATATGTAAACAAGCCTAAATTTTGGTCGGTTACTAAATGGAGTAAAGTAAGTGTATTGTCAATCTTAGGATTGACATTAGCTTTGTCTAAGAAGTAGATAATAGGGATTAAGTGTGGACGGTAGTAAAACAAAAGAGCAATCTTAAAATAGAGGCCCTTCGTATATATTGTTTCTTATGTTTAAATTAACTCCTACTGGAATGCTTCGATTTAGTTAAAATCACATTCTTTACCTAGCTCTTCAAATTTGCTTAGTTCTTCTATTAACCCATTGTTTACTTTCGCAAAAACTTCATTGGCTATTTTACCTAAAGGCAAATGTACAGATGGTTCTTCTAACTGTGTTAATTTATAAATAGCCTTTGCCGCTTTTTCTAGGTCACCTGGCTAGTTTCCATTTAAATTTTGTAAACTTCTTAAACGTTCTCCGACAGTACTTTCGTTATCAGCGATTTTTGTATTGTTATAACTTGCAGAAACTCAGGCCCACTTGGTTCTAAATGATCTTGGTTCCACATTAGTTACTTTAATGTTTAATGGCTTCAATTCTGCTGCTCAAGCTTCTCCAATTCCTTCTAAGGCAAACTTTGAACCGTTGTAGATTCCTAAACCTTGAGAGCCAATACGGCCAGCAATAGATGTTACATTTATGAAGTGACCAGAACGCTGCTTACGTATTTGTGGTAATACTTCTCTGATAGTTGTTAAGACCCCAAAAACATTTACTTCAAATTGTCTTCTAACTTCAGCGTCACAAATTTCTTCTATACTATCCATTGATCCATACCCAGCATTGTTAACGACTACGTCAATTTTTCCGAATTTATCAAAGACAGATTTTACTCCATCAATAATCATTTGAGTAGAGGCAACGTCTATTAATACACCAAAAGAATTTCTTGGGTTTTGTTGATTAAATGCTTCTATCTATTCTTGTTTCCTGAATGTTCCTACTACTATTTGCCCTTGTGATAACACCTCATTAGCCAATTGTTTTCCTAAGCCTGATGATACACCGGTTATAAACCACACTTTCTTATTTGTACTCATATTTCTTTAATTATAATTTTAGAAATATATTTATTTCGATTGAGTCGCAAAGGTACTATCAGTTAAATAGTTTCGATATGAAATTATAGAGATATTAGATTCCTTAAAGTTTGGTTTATGACTATAAGTACTTTAGTTGCCTGTTTTTAGTATCCTTGATTTCTGATATAAAGCACAGGTAATGGATAAATATTCTAAATACCTCAAAAAAGAGCAGCCACTTTACAGCGGTCTGCTCTTTGAAATTAAACCTCCAAATATTTTAATGACAAATTTTATTGTCGAATTATACTTTTAATTCTGCTGAAGAGTTTTATTTTCTTCTTGACGTTGTAAAGAATTTAGAACTTTATGAATCTTCGACTCATTACTTTATTGTCTTTTGTGAAGAATTGTATAATGTATAAACCGTCATTATAACTAGAGACATCTAAACGTACATTTTGATTGCCCATAATTTGCTTAATCGTTCTGCCTATGTTATCTACAATTTCAAAACCAATGATATCGGTTGGTATTTCATTAATGTGAAGGAAGTCTGTAGTGGGATTCGGATTTATTTCTACTCCGTCCAATAAAGTATTGTCAACTGTAGAGTTAGCTAAACATGTTGGATGTTCGAAAGTATAATCAATACAACATTCTTGATCAAGCTCGTCTACGCAAATAGTTATTATACTTAATACAATATTTTGATTCGATGTCATCCCAGACAATTGCAATGGTAAATCAGCAGTAGTTGCATTAGGCATTGCTTCACCGTTTACAACACACCTAAGAGGTAATACATCATTACTATCATAGTCAAAATTTAAAAGTAATTCAAACTCACTTTCGCCCATGCAATCAATATCGTCTAACTCAATATTTTCAATTAAGCATTTTGTAGGTTCATCTTCGCAGAATGCCTGTTGTAATTTGAATTCATCATTGCAGTTGGTATCACTTTGGTCAATAACCTCTACTAGGTAATAGCCATCACTATTTTGAGCTATTGGACCAAATTGGTTAAATGTGTTGGCGCTAGATCCTACACCAATTGTGATTCCATTTACTAAGACATCAAAATCATTCATGCTATTTCCATTAACTGCTAAGTCTAGGTATAGTTGGTTGAATTCACATGTATAACTAACGTCTGTTAATTTTATTTCGCATTCTGCAGCTGTGCTGCAATCCATTTGAATGCTTATTGTTTCACTGCAAATGCCATTTAAATCACTAAGTGTAAAACCTCCCTGTATTTCATTCGGAAGTTCTACTTGAATTGTTAGAGTCTGACTTATAGCAGGCATATTATATGTATCGATGACTTGTCCACTTTCGTTATGACTAAGAACGAACTGTGTAATAGGAGTAGTCCCAGTATTTTGCACTCTTAATATCAAAAGATATTTTCCTGTCTCTCCCATACACTCTGACATTAAATTTTCGACTTCAAATTGACAATCATTACAAATTACAACTTGTGAATTAGATTGTGCAGAACAAGTAGCGTTTTGTGCTTCCGTAATAATAAACGCAGTTTCATTCATTGTTGAATTTGACAATGGTACATCTACAGATATTGGCTGTTGATTTGCAGCAAACTCACCATATTCATTTCCATTTAAGTCAGAAATAGATACCATACCTATATTTTCTGGCTCATAATCGAATTCAATAGATGCATTAAAGTTTAATGCACCACTGCATCGCGTCTCAAAAGAAACATTAGAAATGGAACATGCCGGTTCGGGTGTACAGTCCAGAATTACAGTGGTTGTCGCAGAGCAGCCACTGCTTGGATCATAAATTACGAACTCACCTTGTAAGTCAGTGGGGAGTTGTACTTCAATTTCCCTAGCTTGGCTTGTTGTTGGTAACGCGAACATACCAATGAATTGTCCAGTAGCCAGGTGTATAAGTTCACACCTATCAATTTTGGTATTTCCGTTGTTTTTCACTCCTAATTTTAATATATACATATCCTCTTCTAAACACTCATCGGATAAATTATTGACTTCAAGTTGACATTCATCACAGAGTACTACTTTGGTTTCAGATTGCGCAGAACATGCGGAGTTTTGTGTGTCCGAAACAATAAATACAAATTCATCAGTAGTTGAGCTTGATTTAGGTACCAGAACCAATAAGGGCTGTTCACTAGCGTCATACTCCCCATACACATTCCCACTCAAATCAGAAACCGAAACCATACTGGCAGCTTCTGCCTGGTAATCAAATTCTATAGATGCGGTAAAATTATATGCGTTTAGACATTGCGTCTCAAAAGTAACATTGGCGATGGAACATTCTGGCTCAGGCGTACAGTCAAGCACGACTACAGCAGTTGCGGAGCAGGATCCATTTGGATCATATAGCATGAATTCTCCTTGTAAGTCAATAGGCAATTCTACTTCTATTACTCTTGTTTGACTTGATGATGGTAAGGCAAACATGCCAATGAATTGCCCAGTAGGAACATGCATAAGCTCAAGTCTATCAATCGGTGTAAACCCTTGATTATTAACTTCTAGGTTTAAAACATACCTATTTTCATTTATGCATTCACCTGATATATTGTTGACTTCAAGTTCACACTCATTACAGAATATAAGTTGGGTTTCAGATTGTGCAAAACAAGTAACATCTTGAGTATCGGTAATGATAAATCGAAATTCATTCATTATTGAATTTAATAATAGAACGTCTATTGATATTGGTTGATCATTAGCCTCGAAGGTGCCATACTCATTTCCATTTGAATCAGAAATTGACACCATGCTGATATTGTCTGCTTCGTAATCAAAATCTATAGAGGCTCTAAAGTTAAATGCGTCTATGCATATTGTCTCAAATGAAACGTTGGATATAAAGTCGCATTTCATTTGCTCTGATGTGCATTCAAGCTCTACTATGGTGCTTGTGTAGCAGCTACCATTTGGATCATAAAGCATGAATTCTTCTTGTAAGTCAATAGGTAATTCTACTTCAATTACCCTATTTTGGCTTGATGTATAGAAGGCAAACGAACCAATAAATTGACCAGTAGCGGCGTGCATAATTTCACATCTGTCAATTGCTGTATACCCATTATTTTGAACATCTAATTTTAAAACATAATTATCTTCATCTATACATTCATGGGTCAAATTGTCAACTTCGAGTTCGCAACTATTACAATGTACAATTTGAGTTTCGGATTTCGCAGAACAAGTAACATTCTGCGTATCTGTGATGGTAAATTCAAAATCATTCATTGTTGAATTTGATAAAGGTACCTCTACAGTTATGGGCTGTTGATTAGGGTTAAACATGCCATAGTCATTTCCATGTAAATCAGAAACGTAAACCATATTGACATGTTCTGAGTCGTAATCAAATTCTATTGATACGTTAAAGTTAAAGGCATCAATACACTGAGTAGTGAAAGAGACATTGGAGATTGAACATTCGTTTGTAATACTACAGTCTGTTTGACTATTAAATGTTGTAGCACATTGTCCATCAGGACTACTGACAGTAAAATTGCCTTGTACGGATGTAGGTAATTCGACTTCAATAGTTTGAGCACTGCTGGTTGTTTCGAAGGTGCTTATAAGTTGACCAGTGCCTGTATGCTGTAATATGAATTCATTTACTTCGATGGAACCAGAATGCGTAACTTTTAGCCCCATTAAGTAATTGTCTGTTCCTTCCAAGCATTCTGTTGTTAAGTTGCTGACTTCCAATTTGCAATCATTACAGAACACAATTTCAAGTGCTGATTGTTCAGAGCAAGATGGGTCTTGTGCACTGGTGATAATAAATCCATATAAATTCATTATCGAATTATGCAAAAGCACATTAACTTTTATAGGTTGTTGACTAGGGTCGAACATCCCATATTCAAATCCATTTATATCAGAAATATAAACCATATCACTCACGTCAGTGGTATAGTTGAATTCGATTGAGGCTTCGAAGTTAAATGCATCAATGCAATTTGTTTCGACTGAAATATTAGAGATGCAATTTTGACTATAGGAAAAGTCTAAAAGTCCTATTAATAGAGCGAGTGTAAAGAGTAGATTTTTTTCCATGGGTAAAATGTTTTTTAAGGTTACTAAAAAAAATATCTCATCAGAAAAGAAATAGGCCAATCTAATTTGCTAATACACTCTATGCATTATTAAATCTAACAGGGGGTTGAACATATCATATCGCGTTTTTTTCTACGCTAAATTGACTTATTGATATTACCTGCTGATGTTTGTAATATGGTTAAAAGACTCTCTTTAATATTTTTTCATTTTCTTAATATTGTGACAAGTAGTGGACCTTGTTATAGCAAAATAACATTTATATGACATTAAATGTGAGAAATGAGATAGCAGTAAAACCCAATAAATTTGTAATAACTAGATGCAAAAGAGCAGGTTGAAGATAGAAGTGAAAAATATCGTGACAAAGTTTTTGCTTATCAACACAAATGCTACGTTAAATAAAATTTACATTAATGTAAAAAATTAATATAATTTCGTAAATGACGATGTGAAATGAACTTATTGAAGAGTATAACTTTATTCGAGATGTTCTGAAATTTTGTATATCTCAAGGAATGATCAAAGCAAAGTGAAGAACATGCAGACCTTTTCATATAACTCATCAGATTGTGCAAGGATTAATTACGTTTAATATCTTAAATTATATTTATCGTGTCAGGCAAATGTCGCTGGACATTTACTATAACTAGTAATCTAGTAAACATGTCGAATTATTATTAAATTGAACTAAATGAAACTGGTACTATTTTTATAAGTTATTTTAACAAAAAGGGCTATTTTATAATTATTACTTTATTGTCTCTTGCGGCATCGAATCTGCCCAGCAATATTTTACAGACCCAGATGATTTAGTAGAGGCGATTAATAATTCATATAATGGGATACATTTATCGTGAGAGGTGGAGTATACAATGATTTTTAGGCTTCCATAGAAATTCAAGCTACAGCAGATAATCCAATTATTATTAGGACAGAGAGAGTAGGGGGGGGAGCCTTAAAAGGGGAAATTGAAGAAAACAAAATAGTAGAGCACTGGGATATTATTTCGCCCATAGACCAATTTTTGTATTATAATGAGAAGAATGAAAATATCAAGAAGAAGTAGTCTTTTTATTATGATTTGAGGCCATCTCGAGGTTGCGTCGAGACCGCGTCATGCGTCACGCCGCTTCGCTATGGTCCTCCGCCTGCTCTTCTACCAATCCATGCATCTAGGCTCAGACTACTCCTTACCAGTCGTATGACTTCTACCGCTTGTCCATTCACGGCTCGCTGGATCTACATTATGGGCACCTCTATTAACCCCATTCAAGATGTAAACAAAAATTGTAAATTTT